>CANHXV010000036.1 GCA_947464665.1 Comamonadaceae bacterium | reverse complement strand
GGAAAAATCTTTACCGATGTTCCAAGACGCACTGAAGTTCGTCAAACAACTCTCTGCAAACCGCGGCAACATCCTCATGGTAGGCACCAAGCGTCAAGCCCGTGACACAGTGGCCGCTGAAGCTCAGCGTGCCGGCGTACCTTACGTTGACCAGCGCTGGTTGGGTGGCATGCTGACCAACTTCAAAACCGTCAAGACTTCCATCAAGCGCTTGAAGGACATGAAAGCGCAACAAGAAGTCGGCCTCGACACCTTGAGCAAAAAAGAACAACTCATGTTCAAGCGCGAAATCGAAAAGCTTGAAAAAGACATCGGCGGCATCCAAGACATGGCCACATTGCCAGATGCCATCTTTGTGATCGACGTGGGTTATCACAAGATTGCCATTTTGGAAGCCAAAAAATTGGGCATTCCTCTGATCGGCGTGGTGGACTCTAACCACTCACCCGAAGGCATCGACTACATCATTCCAGGTAACGACGACTCTTCAAAAGCCGTTACTTTATACGCTCGCGGTATTGCCGACGCCATCATTGAAGGCCGTGCCAACGCCGTTCAAGACGTGGTCAACGCAGTGGCCGCTGAAGGCGCTGACGAATTCGTTGAAGTGCAAGAAGCTGCCGCTTAATGTCCTCTCAACCAGAGAAAAGGGGCTTCTTGCCCCTTTTTTTTAACCTGAGACTCACTGAGTTTTTATCAATTTTTAATTAGTTCGAACCTTAATTCGAAGACGAAACGGAGAAATCAAATGGCTATTACCGCAAGCATGGTCGCTGAACTGCGCGCTAAAACCGACGCCCCCATGATGGAATGTAAAAAAGCTTTGACGGAAGCCGATGGCGACATGGCCAAAGCAGAAGAATTGTTACGCGTTAAATTGGGTACCAAAGCTGGTAAAGCAGCTTCCCGCGTCACAGCCGAAGGCGTCATCGTGGCCTACACAGAAGGCAACACAGGCGCCATGCTCGAAGTCAACTGCGAAACAGACTTTGTTACCAAAAATGACAGCTTCTTGGCCTTGGCCAACGCTGCTGCTAAGTTGGCTGCTCTGCACAATCCTGCCAACGTGGCTGCTTTGGGCGAATTGCCCTACAGCCAAGACGGCTTCGGTCCTACTTTGGAAGAGGTTCGCAAAGGCCTGATTGGCAAGATCGGTGAGAACATGAGCTTTCGCCGCTTCAAGCGTGTTGCCGGTGGCGTTCAAATCGCTACCTACTTGCACGGCACCCGCATTGGCGTGTTGGTTGAGTATGAAGGCAAGGAGACAGCTGCCAAAGACGTTGCCATGCACGTGGCCGCCATGAAGCCTGTAGCTTTGACCAGCAATGAAGTGCCTGCCGACCTGATTGAAAAGGAGCGTTCAGTGGCTACAGCCAAGGCAGCTGAATCTGGCAAGCCCGCCGACATCGCTGCCAAAATGATCGAAGGTTCAGTTCAGAAGTACCTCAAAGAAGTGTCTTTGAACAACCAAACTTTCGTGAAAAACGACAAGCAAACCGTTGAGCAAATGCTCAAAGCCGAAGGCACCCAAGTTAAAGCTTTTACTTTGTTCGTGGTGGGTGAGGGCATTGAGAAGAAGGTTGACGATTTTGCGGCCGAAGTGGCTGCCCAGGTGGCTGCCGCTCAAAACGCTGGCTAATGTGCCGCCATCAGGGATAAAACCCGGGTCAAAAGGGTCGCCCGAAGGGCGATTCAAAGCTAAACTTAAATCTGTCTTTATGAGGAGCCCGTCATGATCATTGCCAAACCAGCTCACAAGCGTATTTTGCTCAAGCTGTCAGGCGAGGCCTTGATGGGTGACGATCAATTTGGTATCAACCGAGCCACCATCGTTCGAATGGTCAACGAGATTGCTGAAGTCACCCGTTTGGGTGTTCAGGTGGCCGTGGTCATTGGCGGCGGCAACATCTTTAGAGGTGTAGCTGGCGGCGCAGTAGGCATGGACCGCGCCACAGCCGACTACATGGGCATGTTGGCCACCGTCATGAACTCTTTGGCTCTGGCCGATACCATGGAAAAAGCCGGGCTCACAGCCCGCGTCATGTCAGCCATTGCCATCGAACAGGTGGTCGAGCCTTATGTCCGTCCCAAAGCCCTGCAGTACCTTGAGGAGGGGAAAGTGGTCATTTTCGCGGCTGGTACGGGTAACCCCTTCTTCACAACTGACACCGCTGCGGCCTTGCGCGGCGCTGAAATTGGTGCTGAGTTGGTGCTGAAAGCCACCAAGGTCGATGGCGTTTACTCTGCCGATCCCAAAATCGATCCCTCTGCAACCCGCTACAGCAAACTCTCTTTTGACGAAGCTATTTCTAAAAATTTGGGCATCATGGACGCCACCGCCTTTGCGCTGTGTCGCGACCAGAAGTTGCCTGTTAAAGTGTTCTCAATTTTCAAGCATGGTGCCTTCAAGCGAGTGGTCATGGGCGAAGACGAGGGCACTTTGGTTTACGCTTAATTCCAGCCTTGCTTGAACTGGCCAAATCTGGTCTCGGAGTATTTCATGAGCTTAGAAGACATCAAGAAAACATCGCAAACCAAAATGGATCAGTCCATTGCGGCTTTCAAAAATAACCTCACCAAGATTCGCACAGGCCGTGCCAATCCTGCCATTTTGGACACCATTCAGGTGGATTACTACGGTTCTATGGTGCCCTTGTCGCAGGTGGCCAACGTGTCGCTGATCGATTCACGCACCATCAGTGTTCAGCCCTGGGAAAAAGGCATGGGTGCCAAAATTGAAAAAGCGATTCGCGAAAGCGATTTAGGTTTGAACCCCGCCTCGATGGGTGACCTCATACGAGTGCCAATGCCACCGATGAGTGAAGAGCGCCGCAAAGAAATGACCAAGCTGGTTCGCACCGAAGGTGAAAACGCCAAAATCGCAGTTCGCAATTTGCGCCGCGATGCCAATGAGTCGGTCAAAAAGTTGGTGAAAGACAAATTGGCTTCTGAGGATGAACAAAAACGCACAGAGGCAGAAGTTCAAAAAGCGACCGACAAACACATTGCAGAAATTGACCAGCTGGTGGCTGGCAAAGAGCAAGAGATCATGGCTGTTTAATGGTCATTGATTTGATGCTCAAGCAACGCATCATCACTGCGCTGGCGTTGTTGGCCGTTTTATTACCAGCTCTTTTTGCAGAATCCCCTCAAGCATTTCTCATTCTTTCTACGCTTCTCATCGCTGCTGGCGCTTGGGAGTGGGCCCGTATGAACGGCATGCACAGTGTGCAGTCTCTTTTTTCAGGCTTGATTTGTGCAGGCATGTGCGCTTTTGCATGGTGGGCAGGTTGGACCTCTCGAACCGAAACATGGCTATGGTGGTTGTCTGGCGCAGCTTGGGTGGGTTTAACGGCATGGATGCTGTTGCGCGGCGTTCAGGGTTGGGTCTTATGGCGTCCAAATGTTCGCTGGGCTTTGGGTGTGCTGATGTTGTGGTTGGCTTGGTTGGCCATGGCCCAAGCGCGAACGACCAGCGTGCAATTGTTACTCTCCATTTTTTGTGTGGTGTGGGCAGCCGATGTCTTTGCCTACTTTTTTGGCAGGGCCTTGGGTGGCAAAATCATCCATCAAAAATTAGCCCCAAGCGTCAGTCCTGGAAAAAGTTGGGAGGGAGCCTTAGGTGGTTTGTTAGGTGTCTTTCTGGTGGCCTTTGTTTGGATGCACCTTGAGCAAACTTACCAGTGGGCGGGGGCCAGTTTTTTCATGGAAATGACGCAACACGGTTTTTTTCTGTGGGCATTGAGTTTGATTTTTTTAACCACCATGAGTGTGGTGGGGGACTTGGTCGAATCCTTGGTCAAACGAAGTGCGGGTGTCAAAGACAGTTCTAATTTATTGCCCGGACATGGCGGCGTGCTGGACCGTTTGGATGCCTTGCTGCCAGCCTTGCCCATCGCCATGATGTTGCTGCATTGGCCCAAAGTTTAAACAACTGGCGCTCCTTATGAAACAAAACATTACCATTCTGGGTTCTACCGGTTCCATCGGCACCAGTACATTGGACGTACTGTCAAATCACTTGGACCGGTTTCAGGTGTTCGCATTGACGGCGTCGAAGCAGGTCGATGTGATCTTGGCGCAATGCGCAAAGTTCAAACCCAAGTTTGCAGTCATGGCGCAAGAAGATGCTGGCCGTTTGCTGACTGAGCGCATCAAAGCTGAAGGCCTACCCGTCGAGGTTCGTTGGGGGTCTGAGGCGCTGGACTTTGTGTCTGCCCACGAAGAGGTTCACGCTGTGATGGCCGCCATTGTGGGCGCCGCGGGCTTGTCTCCTTGCTTGGCTGCGGCCCATGCAGGCAAGCGCTTGTTGTTGGCTAACAAAGAAGCCTTGGTGGTTGGCGGTGAAGTCTTTCTAAGTGCGGTCAAAAAGGGCGGCGCTGTGCTGCTGCCCATCGACAGCGAGCACTCGGCAGTGTTTCAGTCCTTGCCTGAAAACCCTGCCACTTGGGCTGGCAGGATTGATCAAATTATTTTGACTGCATCGGGTGGCCCCTTTAGAACGCGCGATGTGGCCAGCTTGAAAAACGTCACACCTGATGAGGCCTGTGCACATCCAAATTGGGTCATGGGTCGAAAAATTTCAGTCGACTCTGCCACCATGATGAACAAAGCCTTGGAAGTCATAGAGGCGCGCTATTTGTTTGGTGTATCGCCCCAGCAACTCTCCGTGGTGATTCATCCTCAAAGCATCATTCACTCCATGGTGAAGTACAAGGACACTTCCATCGTAGCGCAGTTGGGCACACCCGATATGCGTGTGCCAATTGCCTATGGTCTAAGTTGGCCGGAGCGAATTAGTTCGGGTGCTCAAACCCTTGACTTCCACAATCTGAAACCCATGACCTTTGAGGCCATTGACGACCATGGCCATTCCGAAAGATTTCCTGGTTTGAAGTTGGCTTGGCAATCCTTGACTGCTGCTTCTGGTACGTGTGCAGTTCTAAATGCAGCCAATGAAATTGCGGTGGAAGCCTTCTTGAACAAGCAAATCAGATTTGACCAAATTCACCGAGTGAACACCGAAACTTTGAATAAAGTGCAGCCACAGTCACCCCAATGTTTACCTGACTTGCTGGCGCTTGATGCACTCAGCAGAGCAACAGCTTCTGGATTGGTGCGCGCTTGTCGCACTTAATGCTTCGCCGTGCTAACCCTGCTTGCTTTCCTCTTTGCGCTCACCCTCTTAATTGCGGTGCATGAATATGGTCACTACCGAATGGCGGTGGCCTGTAAGGTGCCTGTTTTGGTCTTTTCAATTGGTTTCGGCAAAGCACTTTACCGTTGGCGTTCCAAGCATCCAAGAGAAGGACAAAACACTGAATTTGTGATCAGCGCATTGCCATTGGGCGGCTATGTTCAGATGCTAGACAGCCGAGAAACTGCCGTGGCCATCGATCAACTCCCGCTGGCCTTTGATCAACGCAGTTTAAAAGTTCGCGCGGCCATTGTTGCGGCTGGCCCTATGGCCAATTTGTTGTTGGCGGTCGTCTTGTTCAGTGCTGTTTCTTGGTGGGGTCATCCCAAAATTTTGCCTATCATTGGCCGCGTAGAGGCCGGTGCAGCTGCCGATCTTGCGGGTCTGCAAACAGGCGATCGCGTTTTGAAAGTAGGGACTCAAGAGGTAAGGGATGCGCAGCACTTAAGGGCACTGATTCGCGGAGAAGTATTTCCTGAAGACACTGCAGAAGAAGATGACAAACCGGCAGTTTGGGAAATTGACCGACAAGGCCAACGTCTTTCGCTGGCGGTCAAACCCTTGCTCACTGCATTGCCTGGTCAGCCCGAGTCCAGTGCCATCAGACGGATTGGGGCGGTGGTGGGTGAGCCCTCCAACACCGAATGGGTGAGTGCCGGTTTTTGGGAGGGCTTGGCCCGAGGTTACGGCCAAGTCGAGCAAATTACGCTGCTCACGGGCCAACTCATTGGTCAAATGTTAACGGGCGAGGCTTCGTCCAAGCACCTGAGCGGCCCTTTGACCATTGCGGAACAGGCTGGGCAGTCTGCCCAAAGGGGATTGCCAGCCTATTTGACTTTTTTGGGCTTGATCAGTGTCAGTTTGGGGCTTCTTAATCTCCTCCCCCTGCCCATGTTGGATGGGGGGCACCTGATGTATTATCTTTGGGAGTCTCTGACCGGCAAACCGGTTTCCGTTGCTTGGCAGCGGGTTTTGCAAAAAGTCGGTTTGGCCATGTTGATTTTCATCATGGCTTTGGCGTTTTTCAATGATCTGACCCGACTCTTTACTTAATTCAAACGCATGAACTTTCTTTCCAATCGATTTCGCTTGCAACACTTGTGCGTACTGGTTGCAGCTGCAATCAGCAGCATGTCTGCATGGGCCATTGAGCCTTTCAAATTGAAAGACATACGCGTTGAGGGTCTTCAGCGCATTGAGTCTGGCACCGTGTTTGCGTCGCTGCCTTTTCGAGTGGGCGACATGTACAACGACGAATCGGGCGCAGCAGCTATTCGCGCTTTGTTTGCCCTGGGTTTGTTCAAAGATGTGCGCCTAGATGCCCAAGGTGATGTGTTGGTGGTCATTGTTGAAGAGCGTCCTTCTATTTCAGAAGTTGAATGGGTGGGTTTGAAAGAGTTTGACAAAGATGTTTTGCTCAAGGCTTTGAAAGATGTGGGTATTTCAGAGGGCCGCCCATTTGACAAAGCCTTGGCAGACAAAGCCGAGCAAGAATTAAAGCGTCAATACATCACCCGCAGCTTGTACGGTGCAGAGGTGGTGACAACGGTCACCCCAGTAGACCGTAACCGTGTGAAATTGACCTTCACTGTCACGGAAGGTGGTCCCACGAAAATTAAAGAAATTCGAATCACAGGCAACCAAAATTTTTCTGAAAGCACGCTCAAGGACCAGTTCAATTTGGATGTAGGCGGCTGGCTAAGTTGGTATACCAAATCAGACCGTTATTCACGTACCAAGCTCAATGCTGACCTGGAAGCGCTTCGGTCTTACTATTTGAGCCGTGGATTCTTAGAGTTCCGCGTTGACTCCACTCAGGTGGCTATCTCACCTGACAAGCAAGACATTTCGATTGCCATCAACGTCACCGAAGGGGAGCGTTTCGTCGTCTCTGGTGTCAAGCTTGAGGGTAACTATTTGGGCAAAGAAGACGAATTCAAAGCCCTTGTGAAAATTGGCATAGGTCAAGCTTACAACGCTGAAACTGTAGCTGAAACCAATAAGGCCTTCACCGATTATTTTGGCAAGTTTGGATTTGCCTTCGCTCGTGTCGATGCCCGCCCTGAAATTGATCGGCTGACCAATCGTGTGAACTTCATAATTGTGGCAGAACCTTCACGTCGTGCCTATGTTCGTCGGATCAATGTAGCTGGTAACAATCGAACACGTGACGAAGTGATCAGGCGCGAATTCCGGCAACTGGAATCTTCATGGTACGACGGTGACAAAATCAAGTTATCTCGTGATCGTGTTGACCGTTTGGGGTTTTTTACCGAAGTCAGCATTGATACCCAAGAAGTACCTGCCACCACTGACCAAGTTGACCTCACCATCAATGTGATCGAAAAACCCACGGGTAGCGTTTCCTTGGGTGCAGGATTTTCATCCACTGAAAAAGTGGCTTTGAGCTTTGGTATTCGCCAAGAAAATGCCTTTGGATCAGGTAATTACTTGGCCACTGAAATCAACACCAGCAAATACAATAAAACCATTGTCATCAGCACTACTGACCCGTACTTCACACCAGAAGGAATTTCTCGAACCATCGATGTGTTCCACCGCACAACACGGCCCTATTTAGGCGACTTGGATGCCTACAGTTTGGTCGGTTCAGGTGCTGGTCTGCGTTTTGGTGTGCCTTTCAGTGAAATTGACACTGTTTATTTTGGTGTCAACTTAGAAAAGACGGTCATCCGACCGGGCAATAACTTGCCCAATGCCTACGTCGAATACATGCAGCAGTTTGGCTACTCCAGCACCGCTTTGCCTTTCACCATTGGCTGGGCGAGGGATGGGCGTGACAGTGCTTTGGTGCCAACGCAAGGTATTTTGCAGCGCTTTAACTCAGATTTAAGCGTCACTGGGGATGCACGGTATGTTCGAACCAATTATCAAATCCAGCAATACACGCCTTTAACTAAAAAGTACACATTGGCTTTGAATGCAGATTTGGGCTGGGGACAAGGCTTGTCCAATCGGCCCTATCCACTTTTCAAAAACTATTTTGTAGGTGGTCTTGGCAGCGTTAGAGGATTTCAGCAATCAACTCTAGGACCTTCAGACAGCACCTACACCCTCTATTTGGGTGGGCCCAAGAAAATTGTGATGAATGCCGAGTTGATGGGGCCATTTCCAGGCGCTGGCAACGATCGCACCTTGCGACTTTTTGCCTTTACCGACGTCGGTCGTGCGTTTGGCGAGAACGAAAAACTCAATCTCAGCGAACTTCGCTCCTCTTTTGGCGTGGGTTTAAGCTGGATTTCGCCATTGGGCCCTTTGCGCTTTTCATATGCATTGCCTATTAAGCGTCAGGTTACGGATAAAATACAAAGATTGCAATTCCAAATCGGAACATCCTTTTAATGAAAACACTTCGTCATTTCTCACAAGTTTGTCTGTTGGCATTCGGTGCTCTGGGTGCAAGCGTTGTCAGCGCTCAGGAATTCAAAATTGGTTTTGTCAATACAGATCGCATTTTTCGCGAGGCCAGTACTGCTAAGTCTGCGCAAGCTAAGTTGGAGCAAGAGTTTTCAAAGCGTGAAAAAGATTTGGTTGACTTGGGTAACACCATCAAAACTGCATCCGATAAATTTGAACGTGAAGCGCCCACCTTGTCTGAAACGCAGCGCAACACCCGTCAAAAGCAAATCATGGATCAAGATCGCGAGTTTCAGCGCAAGCGACGTGAATTTCAAGAAGACCTGAACACGCGCAAAAATGAAGAACAACAAGTTATGATTGAGCGCGCAAACCGTGCAGTGAAGTTGGTGGCTGAAGCTGAAAAATACGACGTTATTTTTCAAGAGGCCGCCTACATCAACCCCAAGCACGACATCACAGACAAAGTCATCAAGTCTCTCAATTCAACCGCTGGCAAATAAGCGCCCGCACAGAGAGAATTGGACTCATGCTGTGGTGCTGCTTGGCGATATCGTTAAAGCTTTAGGCGGTAGCCTTCAAGGCAGTCCGCAAACCTCCATCCAAAATTTGGCACCACTTGAAACGGCGGGCCCAAGTGACTTGAGTTTTCTAAGTCATCCCAAATACCAAACACACCTCACAAAATCTCATGCTGCCTGCGTGGTTGTGACTGCCCAATTTCAAGAATTAGCGCTCACGCGGGGTGCTTGCATCGTCACTGAAGACCCGTACCTCTATTTCGCTAGGCTCACCCAATTTTGGAAAAAGCAAACCACACCTGCAGTGGAAGCCCGAATCCATCCCAGCGCCGTGGTTGACCCTGAGGCTGACATTGCAGACACGGCCATCATTGGTCCTTTGTGTGTGGTGGAGCGGGGCGCCAAGGTTGGTGCCCATACACAACTCAAATCCAGAGTGACTGTGGGCGAGGCTTGTGAAATTGGGCAGCGCTGTATCGTTCACTCGGGCGTGGTCATCGGTGCCGATGGCTTTGGCTTTGCAATGTACCAAGGCGAGTGGGAAAAAATTGAGCAACTCGGTGCCGTCAAAATTGGCAACGATGTTGAAATCGGCGCTAACACCTGCATCGATCGGGGTGCCCTGGAAGACACCGTCATTGAAGATGGTGTGAAGCTCGACAACCTTATTCAAATTGGCCATAACGTGCACATCGGAAAACACACTGCCATGGCGGGCTGTGTGGGCGTTGCTGGCAGTGCACGAATTGGTGCGCATTGCACTGTGGGCGGCGGGGCCATTGTGCTGGGCCACCTCACACTGGCCGATGGCGTGCATGTATCTGCTGCTACCGTTGTCACACGCTCTATTACTCAGCCGGGCCATTACACGGGGCTTTTTCCCATTGATGACAATGCCACGTGGGAAAAAAATGCAGCCAGCTTGAAGCAATTGCACAAGCTGCGCGACCGAATCAAATTGCTGGAGACCCAGTATCTTCAGCCACATTTTCAGGAAAATAAATCATGATGGACATCTATCAAATCCTCAAGCAACTGCCGCACCGCTTTCCCATTTTGTTGGTGGATCGTGTTTTGGAAATTGAAAAAGGCGTTCGCATCAAAGCCCTCAAAAACGTGTCGATTAATGAACCTTATTTCACGGGCCACTTTCCATCGCGCCCTGTCATGCCAGGCGTTTTAATGCTAGAGGCATTGGCACAAGCCGCAGCCCTTTTGGCATTTGATACTTTGGGTGAAACACCCGATGAAAAAACTGTGTATTACTTTGCTGGCATTGACGGTGCACGCTTTAAGCGACCCGTTGAACCAGGCGACCAGCTCATTTTAGAAGTTGAACTGGATCGAATGAAATCAGGTATTTTCAAATTCAAAGCTCGCGCCAAAGTGGGTGATGAGATTGCGGTGGAAGCCGAACTCATGTGCACCATGCGCAAAGTGTCTTAATCGATCAAGCCTATGACGACGCAGACTCGTATTCATCCCACAGCCATCGTAGATGCTGCTGCGCAGCTTGACGGTAGTGTCATGGTGGGGCCTTACACGGTCATTGGCCCGCATGTTCGCATCGACGCTGGCACCACAGTTGGCAGCCATTGCGTCATAGAAGGCCACACCACCATTGGCAAAGACAACAAGATCTTTCAATTCAACTCTTTAGGCGCTGTGCCGCAAGACAAAAAATATGCGGGTGAGCCCTGTGAGTTGGTCATTGGCGACCGCAACACCATTCGCGAGTTTTGCACTTTCAACATTGGCTCGCCTGGCGATACGGGTGTCACCCAGTTGGGTAACGACAACTGGATCATGGCCTATGTTCATTTGGCGCACGACTGCAAGGTGGGCAATCACACCATCTTTGCCAACAGTTCTCAGTTGGCTGGCCATGTGCATGTAGACGACTGGGTGATTTTGGGTGGCTTCACGGTGGTACATCAGTTTTGTCGCTTAGGTGCGCACAGTTTCACGGCCATGCACTCTTTGCTGTTCGCCGATTTGCCGCCCTTTGTCATGGCGCAAGGTCAGCCGGCTCAAGCCAGATCGATGAACTTTGAAGGTCTCCGAAGACGTGGCTTCACGCCTGAAAGAATTTCAGCAGTGAAGGCCATGCACAAAACTTTGTACCGACAGCAACTCACTCTCGCACAGGCCCAAAGCCAAATTGAGTTGCTTAAGCAAAAGTACCCTGAAGCCAAGGAGGATGTCCATATGATGGTCAGCTTCTTACAAGGTACTTCGCCAGACCGTGGCATTGTGAGATAAATGGTGCAAACGCCTGGCATGTCTCAGCCTCTAAAAGCCCCTGATGGGGCTTTTTTTAAAGCCAGTGAAAGGGCTTTTTCCATGGCCATGGTGGCTGGAGAAACCTCAGGCGACTTGTTGGCAGGCCTGATGATGCAGGGCATTCGTGCGCAATGGCCCAAAGCCAACTTGTATGGCATTGGAGGGCCTCGCATGGAAGCCCAAGGCTTTAAGGCTTTGTGGCCATCAGATAAATTGGCCGTGCGAGGCTATGTTGAGGTCTTGAGGCACTACCGAGAAATTGTGGGCATTCGCAATCAACTCAAAGCTCAATTACTGGCCACGCCACCACAGGTTTTTGTGGGCGTTGATGCGCCCGATTTCAACCTCGACTTGGAACGTGATTTAAAACAAGCCGGCATTCCCACTGTGCATTTCGTGTGTCCTTCTATTTGGGCGTGGCGCGCAGAGCGCATTGAAAAAATCAAACAGAGTGTGGATCATGTGCTTTGCATTTTTCCGTTTGAAACAGACTTGCTGCATGCGCATGGTATTGAGGCAACTTATGTGGGGCATCCCTTGGCGCAAGCCATTCCCATGAAGGTGGACACTCTCAAAGCACGGCTTGACTTGAAACTAGACCCCAATCGGCCTGTGTTGGCTCTGTTGCCTGGCAGTCGTGAAACCGAAATTACGTATTTGGCCGATCGCTTCTTCAAAGCGGCTATGTTGCTCAGTCAGCAACAACCCAACTTGCAATTTGTGTTACCCGCCATGCCTTTTATGCATGCACGCATTGAACGCATTCGAGACAAATTGGGTGCTACACAAGTTCAAGTGTTGCAGGGTCAGTCCCACGCGGCATTGGCTGCGTGCGATGTCACGCTTATTGCCAGTGGCACTGCCACACTTGAAGCAGCGTTGTTTAAAAAGCCCATGGTCATTGCCTACAACATGCATTGGATCAGCTGGCAAATGATGAAGCGCAAGAAGCTTCAGCCATGGGTGGGCCTGCCCAACATCTTGGCGCAAGAGTTTTGTGTGCCTGAGTTGTTGCAAGATCAAGCCACACCCGAAAATATGGCAAATGCTGTTTTGGATTGGCTGCGTTCCCCTGAAAAGGCGCAAGCCTTGGCCAGTCGATTTGAAACCATCCATCAGTCTTTGCTGCGTGACACGCCCACACTTGCCGCCCATGCGATCCAAAAAATTGTCAAAGCCTGAACAAGTCAGCCTGGCTTGGGACACGCCCGGTTTGTTGGCCGGTGTTGACGAGGCTGGGCGCGGACCTTTGGCTGGACCTGTGGTGGCCGCTGCAGTCATTCTGGATGAGCTCAAGCCCATCAAAGGCTTGGCCGATTCCAAAAAACTAACGGCCAAAACCCGCGAACGTTTGTTTGATGAAATTCGAGCCAAGGCTTTGTGCTTTGCCATCGCCGAAGCCAGCGTTGAAGAGATTGACCGATTGAATATTTTGCAAGCCACGATGTTGGCCATGCAAAGGGCGGTGGAAGCTTTGCGCTTAAAGCCAACTTTGGTCTATGTGGATGGCAACCGTTTGCCCATCTTGGATGTGCGCGCAGAGGCCATTGTGAAGGGTGACGAAAAAGTGCAGGAAATTTCGGCTGCTTCTATTTTGGCCAAGGTGCATCGCGATCGCATGTGCGACGACATGCACCTTCAGTTTCCCGACTATGGTTTTGATGCCCACAAAGGCTATGGCACAGCCGTCCACCTTAAGGCGCTTCAAACTTGGGGCGCCACGCCTTTTCACCGCAAAACCTTTGCCCCTGTCACGCAGGCTATTTTGGCGGCTTCTCAAAAATGAACCTGATCACCTCCAAAGACAACCCGCGGCTTAAAACCATTCGCCGATTGGCGCAAGACCCGCAGGCCTATCGCAAGTTGGGCTTGGTTTGGCTGGAGGGTGATCACCTGTGCCGTGCTGCTATGGCGCAGGGTCTCAAATCCGAATTGGCAATTTTTTCAAAGTCTATTTGGCAGGCCTCTGAATTTGAGTGGTCGCAATGTGCCAACGAGGTTTGGACGGTGCCCGATGATTTGTTTGAAGGCTTGAGCGCGCTTGAGTCGCCCGCCAAAATGGGTTTCCTGTTTCCGCTTCCCGATTCGCCAGCACTAGACCCCAGAGCTGCCACCGTCGTGTTAGATCGGCTCCAAGACGCTGGCAATGTAGGTGCTATTTTGCGCAGTGCTTCTGCATTTGGCTTCAAACAAGTGGTGGCTATCAAAGGCACAGCGGGTTTGTGGTCACCTAAGGTCTTGCGTGCCGCAATGGGGGCCCATTTTGCTTTGAGCCTGATCGAGTCGGCCAGTTTGGACCTGCTGCAGGCGCTTCAGGTGCCTTTGCTAGGAACCGATGTGCATGAAGGCCCCTATTTGCATGAATTGGTTCAACAGGGCAAATTGGCTCGACACTGCGCTTGGGTGCTTGGGCACGAAGGGCAGGGCGTGTCGCCTGAATTGATGGCGAGGGTG
Source organism: Comamonadaceae bacterium (assembly GCA_947464665.1). GTDB lineage: Bacteria > Pseudomonadota > Gammaproteobacteria > Burkholderiales > Burkholderiaceae_C > Limnohabitans_A. The sequence continues at coordinate 413 of CANHXV010000036.1, read as the reverse complement.
AATCAAAAAGTTCGTATTGCTCAGCCCGGTGGCGAGGAGTCATTGAACGTGGCCACGGCCGCGGCCATTTGCCTGCACGCCAGCGCCACTTCAAAGTAAGTGGTCATGCAGCTGTTGTCATCGAATGCCCTTTCGCTCTTTTCAGTGAAAAATCAGGTGCTCGAAGGTCGGGCAGGGGAAGAGTCACGGCTATAATGGGAGGCTTTCCCGCATCAACCTGTACGCACCCGCTCACAACAAGCCATTTCCCTTCAAAAGCAGCCAAAAAGAGAGCCATCTAGGGTGAATCTTGCGCGTGCTGGGGCGTACCCGAACCATACCGGAGAACCCAGTGCTTTTGTCTCTTCAGGGAACCTTCCCCTTAGCCATCTTGGCGCTTGCAGACGGCACGGTCTTTGTCGGCAACTCGATCG
>CANHXV010000035.1 GCA_947464665.1 Comamonadaceae bacterium | reverse complement strand
TGTGACGTTGGTGCGCTCACCAATGTTCACAAACAAAGAGTCAGTACCAATCGAGACGGGCTCTAGGCCAGAAAGTTTGAGTGGCGAGACGGAATTAGAAACAGCAGCAGACAACAAAACTCACCCCTTGGATCGCAGGTGAGCGTGGTTTGCAATTGGAAGGGGGTCAAGCCCCGCATTGAGTCCCAAGCCTGACCCGCGCCCGAAATGGCTGGCGGGCTGCAACGCTCCTTGGGAATGTGCGTATTTTAACCACGCCCAAGGAATTAGAGATATCAATACTGTTTGTAAGGCAAAAATTTGCCCGACAGCACCACATTCACACGGTCGCCTTTGGGGTCAGGTTCACGCACAATGTCCATGCTGAAATCGATGGCGCTCATGATGCCGTCGCCAAACTCCTCATGAATGAGCTCTTTGATGGTGGTGCCATACACACTCACAATTTCATACCAGCGGTAGATCAGCGGGTCTGTGGGTACCGCAGTCGGCAATGAGCCTTTATAAGGAACCACTTGCAGCCACTTTTGCTCTTCTGCAGTCAGGCCAAAGATTTTGCCAATCACTTTGGCTTGTTTGGCATCCAAAGTCATCTGTCCTAGGCAAGCTGCGGTGACCCACTCTTTGGACAAGCCTACTTTGTCAGCCACTTCACTCCACTTGATGTCTTTGGACACTTTAGTGCTGATGATTTTTTCTGTCACGTCTAAGCGATTCATGATGTTCCTCCTGAAATAAGAGTTGGTTAAAAATATTCAATGCAGCTTGTCTGGCTCAATGTGCTTTAGCGCGTGACACCAAAAAATCAACAATGTGATTTCGAACGTCGTAGTAGCCGGGCAAGTGATGCAGTTGTGCGCGCGTTCGATCACGCGGCAAAGGATTGACCACCACCTCAGCCAGACCTCCAGGCACGTATTTGTCGTTATGTTCGTTGCCATTGCTCATTAGCAAAATTCGGTCCGACAGCAAAATGGCTTCATCCACATCGTGTGTGATCATGAAAACAGTTTGCTGTGTTTGACGCACAATGCCCATGAGTTCGTCTTGAATCGTGCCGCGCGTCAAGGCATCCAATGCACCAAAAGGCTCGTCTAACAAAAGCATCTTGGGCTGAATGGCAAAGGCTCTGGCAATGCCCACGCGTTGCTTCATGCCGCCAGACAACTGGCTGGGCTTCTTGTCTATGGCTGGTAACAAGCCCACCATGTCCACATGCCTTTCCACATGCGCATTGACCTCGGGTGTTTTCCAATCGGGCCACTTCGACTTCACGGCAAAAGCAATGTTTTGACGCACGGTGAGCCAAGGCATTAAGGCGTGGCTTTGAAACACCACACCACGCTCCAAACTGGGCCCCGCAATTTCACGGCCATCCATGAAGGCATGCCCCAAAGTGGCGAAATCTAAGCCAGCCAACACATTCAAGATGGTGGTTTTGCCACAACCTGAGTGGCCGATGATGCAAACAAACTCACCGCGCGCCACAGAAAACGAAACATCTGCAAACACCGGTTTGTCCGCCTGATAGGCCTTTCCCAATTTTTCAATTTGTAAAAAGTTGGCTTGCGCTACATGGCCTGTGCGCTCGCTTTGCTCATTCCACATAGCTCACGCCTTTTTGTAACTTCGAAAAGGCCATGTCAAGCAACATGCCCACCACCCCAATGACCAAGACGGCAAAGATCACATTGACCAAGGAAAGGTTGTTCCATTCATTCCAAACAAAATAACCAATGCCCGTACCGCCAACCAACATTTCTGCTGCCACAATCACCAACCATGCAATGCCCATGCTAATGCGCATGCCCGTGACAATGGTGGGCGCTGCAGCGGGCAAAATCACCAAAAATGCTTTGCGCAGTGGCTTGACCTCCAAGGTGTTGGCCACGTTCAGCCATTCGCGTTTCACAGAGGCCACGCCAAACGCGGTGTTAATCAGCATGGGCCAAACAGAACAAATGAAGATCACAAAAATGCCGCTGATGCTGGAATCTTTCAGGGTGTAAAGCGCCAGTGGCATCCACGCCAATGGACTGATGGGTTTGAGCACCTGAATGAACGGGTCAATGGCTTTGTGCATCAGCGGTGACATGCCTATCAGAAATCCCAATGGCAGCGCCACCATCACAGCCAGTAAAAATCCAAGGCTCACTCGGCCCAAAGAGTGCGCCAACTGAATGCCAATGCCTTTGTCGTTCGGTCCGTTGTCGTAAAACGGATTGGACAATTGCTTGAGCGTTGCTTTGGCCACTTCGATGGGCGGCGGGAAACCTGTACTCTTGCTGGCCCCAGGATCCTTGCCCATCATTTTCAAATACTCAATTTCCTCCGCTGTGGCGCCTGCTTTGGTGGCGCCTGCAACAGAAGGACCTTGTGTTGAAAGCTGCCATGCACCCAAGAAAAAGACCATGATAAGCAACGAGACCAAAGCGGCTCGCACGTTGATCGAAATTGTTTTCACTGCTCATCAACCCATCTTGTGAATGGCAAAGGATTTCAAATAAGCGTCTGCTTTGCTTGGATCAAACTCTTTGCCCATGATCTTGTGTTTGATGTAACTGGGGCCGGTTGGCACAGTCTGCCCAAGATCCTTCATATGCTTGCGTGCATCGGTGATGAGAAACACTTTTTCAGCAATCTGTTTGTAATCTACGTTGCCTTTGATGTAACCCCAGCGCTGCATTTGCGTCAACATCCAGACCGCCAAACTTTGCCATGGCATCGGGTCAAAGTCGGCCCGATCTGGCACGTTTTGTACCTTGCCTAAACCGTCTGCAAATTTACCGGTCAGTACTTGGCTGATCACGGCCTCTGGCTGGTTAAGGTACTGCGTTGGCGAAATCACCTTGGCAATCAATTCTCGGTTGCCTGGCAAACGTGCCATGGCTGCAGACGTCAAAACCGCTCTGTACAAGGCCGCGAAGGTGTTTGGATTTTTTTGAATGAATTCGGTACTGGCGCCAAATGCGCAACATGGGTGGCCATTCCACAAGTCTTTGGTCAGCATGTGTATGAAGCCAACCTCATCAAACACGGCTCGTTGATTGAAAGGGTCAGGGCCCAAGAAGCCATCAATGTTGCCAGCACGCAAGTTAGCCACCATTTCAGCAGGTGGTATCACGCGAATTTGCACATCTGTGTCTGGGTTCAAACCGCTTTCTGCCAAGTAATAGCGCAGCAAAAAGTTGTGCATTGAATAATCAAATGGCACACCAAATTTAAAGCCCTTCCAGTTTTTTGGATCGCGGTTGTCTTTGTGTTTCAGGCTCAAGGTAATGGCTTGGCCGTTGACGTTTTGAATGGTGGCCACACTCATGGGTGTGGCATTCGCGCCAAGGCCCAAACTGATGGCCAAAGGCATAGGCGACAGGAAGTGCGAGGCGTCATACTCCTTGTTCAAGACCTTGTCGCGAATCAACGCCCAACCTGCTGTTTTGGTCACTTCAACATTCAATCCTTGCTTGCTGTAAAAACCAAGCGGGTGCGCCATGATGAGTGGCGTCGCACACGTGATTGGGATGAAGCCAATTTTTAAATTGGGTTTTTCAAGCGGTCCCTTGTCTTGCGCCATGGCTTGCAAGCTGGCAACAGGCAACACACTGGCGATGGCGGCCATCGCTGTTTTCTTGCCAACTGCGCGCAAGAAATTACGCCGCTCTTGATCCTGCGGAAACAAAGCCTTCACCAATGTGGCTTCAATGAACTCTTGGCTGTAGGCTTCAAACTCAGCTGTTTCAGAACGTGCACGCAAAGTTGCAGCCGCTGCATCAGCAGCCACTTCAGCGTGGTGGTCGGCAGGAGAATGATTGCGCCCACAGCTGCATTTCAGCATCAAAGGACGGTCGGCATTGTACGGATCAAAAAACTCAGACATCACAACCTCTTTTCATGGAAGACAAGAGGTTCTATGCAAACAACGCGCCAACCTTCAGTCGGCCTTGTTTATTTTGTGACTCCGTGGTTTAGCTCTGGCCAATGATCAAGCCGCTTTAAATTTCATGCACGAAGCGCACCAATGCGGCGCGCCGAGTCATTGTGTACAACTCAATTTGGTGCGTGAACGCTGACGCCAGCACCAACTCAAGCAGCTTCTTTGTAGAACGCCCCAACATGCAGTCCTCGTGGCGCAAGCGGCCCGACAGCCTTTTGAATGGCGCCAATATGGTCAGGCGTGGTACCGCAGCACCCCCCCACTATGTTCACCAAGCCCTCAGCCGCAAACTCATGCAACAGGCGGCTGGTGACCTCTGGCGTTTCATCAAAGCCCGTGTCGCTCATGGGGTTGGGCAAGCCGGCGTTAGGGTAGCAACTGATGAAGGTGTCGCCCGCCACTTTCGCCAGTTCTTGGATGTAGGGGCGCATCAAGGTGGCTCCCAATGCGCAGTTCAAGCCAATGGCCAACGGACGAGCATGGCGCACACTGTGCCAAAACGCTGTCACAGTTTGGCCGCTCAAGATGCGGCCTGACGCATCGGTCACCGTACCACTGACGATGAGGGGCAAGCGCTCACCGCTGTTCTCAAAATATTCTTCAATGGCAAACAAGGCGGCTTTGGCATTGAGTGTGTCAAAGATGGTTTCCACCAACAACACGTCGACGCCGCCTTCCACCAATGCTTGTGTTTGCTCGTAATAAGCTTTGCGCAAAGTTTCAAAATCTACGTTGCGCGCGCCGGGATCGTTCACATCGGGGCTGATGCTGGCGGTCTTGGGGGTTGGGCCCAAAGCGCCTACGGCATAACGCGGTTTGTCGAATGTGGAAAACTTGTCGCAGGCTGCTCGTGCCAGCAGGGCCGATGCATGGTTCATTTCAATGGCCAAATCGGCCATGTCGTAGTCGGCTTGCGCAATGGTGGTGGCGCCAAAGGTGTTGGTTTCGATCAGGTCGGCGCCAGCCGCCAAATAGCCTTCATGAATACTCCGAATCACATCGGGGCGTGTGAGGCTGAGCAATTCGTTGTTGCCTTTGATATCTTTGGGAAAATCTTTGAATCGCTCACCACGGTAATCGGCCTCACTCAATTTGAAGCGCTGGATCATGGTGCCCATGGCGCCATCGAGAATGGCAATGCGTTTTTCCAGAATGGCTGGCAAGGCTTTGGCGCGGGTGTAGTTCAGGTCTTTCATAGCGCTATTGTAGAAAATCAAAGGGGCTCAAAAGGATTGGCAACAATTAAGCCTTCACTGCGTTGCCTTTTCGGCGCGCATGCCTAGCTTGGCGCACTTGCATTGACTGATAAATAAGGCGCGCTCAAAGATAGCCATTTGACATGGTAGACAATAGCTTCTGTGCCAAGCTCTGCCCTTTTGAACCCGCCAACCCACATTCTGAGTGTCCTCAGCGAGGTTTTTGGCTATGAGTCCTTCAGAGGGCCGCAGCAAGCCATCATCGAACACGTCACCAGCGGCCACGACGCCTTGGTCCTCATGCCGACTGGCGGCGGTAAGAGTCTGTGTTATCAAATACCCGCCATTGCAAGGCAAGCTGCGGGGCACGGTATCGCCATTGTGGTTTCGCCCCTTATTGCACTCATGCACGACCAAGTTGGTGCCTTGCATGAGGCTGGTGTCAGTGCTGCTTTTTTAAATTCCACACTTTCTCCCGAAGAGACGCAAAACATTGAGCTTCGGTTGCGCAGGGGTGAACTCACGCTGCTTTATGCAGCGCCTGAGCGAATAAACACCCCTCGCTTTTTAGCGCAATTGGATAGTCTTTATGCGCAAGGTTTGTTAAGTTTATTTGCCATCGATGAGGCCCATTGCGTCAGTCAATGGGGTCATGATTTTCGGCCTGAATACCGAAGCCTCACCGTCTTGCACGAGCGGTTCCCTGGTGTGCCAAGAGTCGCCCTGACGGCCACAGCCGACGCCCTGACTCGAGCAGACATCATTGAGCGACTGCAGCTTGAAGACGCCAGGCTTTTCATCAGCAGTTTTGATCGGCCCAACATTCGCTACACCATTGTTGAGAAAAAAGATGCCTCCGCACAATTGCTGCGATTCATTGAACGTGAGCACGAGGGGGAAGCGGGTGTGGTCTATTGTCAATCGCGCAAACGGGTTGAAGAAGTGGCTGAAATGCTGGCCCAAACCGGCATTGATGCTTTGCCCTACCACGCCGGCTTAGACGCTGGCACACGCCAAAAACACCAAAATCGATTTTTGCGTGATGAAGGCGTTGTCATGGTGGCCACCATTGCTTTTGGCATGGGCATTGACAAACCTGATGTTAGATTTGTTGCGCATCTGGACATGCCCAAAAACATCGAAGGCTATTACCAAGAAACTGGCCGTGCGGGACGCGACGGCTTGCGGGCCAATGCCTGGATGGCCTACGGACTGCAAGATGTCGTCAACCAAAGACGCATGATCGATGAAAGCCCTGCCGAAGAAAACTTCAAACAAGTCATGCGCGGCAAACTGGATGCCTTGTTGGCGCTGGCCGAAGCCACTGACTGCCGTCGTGTTCGGCTTTTGTCATATTTCGACGAAGCCAGCGAGCCTTGTGGCAATTGCGACAACTGTTTAAATCCACCAGCTGTTTGGGATGGCACGGATGCCGCCCGAAAACTACTGTCCACCGTTTTTCGGGCTGAACAACACAGTGGCTTTTCATTTGGCGCTGGCCACATCATGGACATCGTTCGCGGCAAAGCAACCGAAAAAGTTTCTCAATATGGCCATTCAAAGCTCAGCACTTTTGGCATCGGGGCCAGTTTCAGCGAAGTTCAATTGCGCGGCGTTTTAAGACAACTCATTGCCATGGGTGCTTTGAATGTACAAGGTCAAGTTTTCAATACCTTGCAATTGACAGAGGGATCTCGGGCAGTTTTGCGAGGCGAAGTCAGTGTGCTGCTTCGAGAGTCTGTCAGTCAAAAGGCTGAAAAACGCAGCCGCAAGTCTCAAGCACCCGGCCCCGCCGCCGCCAACTTAAGCCAAGAGGCCTTGGTGCGGTACATCAATTTAAAGGCCTGGCGCGCAGAAGTGGCCAAAGAACACAACCTGCCAGCCTATGTCATTTTTCACGACGCCACTTTGGCATTGATTGCCAGTGCCGAGCCTCAAAACCTCAATGACTTGAATGGTATCAGTGGCATTGGCGCCAAAAAGCTAGAAGCCTATGGCCAAGAAGTCTTGCAGGTGTGCCGAGTTCAGCTAAAATAGTACGCTAATTTCAATGAGGTTTTTCATGTCCGCACACCCCGAATCACACGAGTCTCCTGATCCTGTTGAAGCTGTCGTCAAACACATTCCTGTTGTGATTCCCGTTGTTGGCGCAGTTTTGATCTTCTTGCTGGCCTTCATTGCCATTTTCATGGCCTAAAGTCACATAATGTTGGCGCATTTTCTGCGCCGATACAACCCGCCGCTTTTGCAGGCGGGTTTTTTTTCCAAAAAAACAGAAGCACTATAGCTTCAGCCCAAGGTTATGCAAGTTTTGCATATATTTTGAAGGGGATTTAAATTTTTTCACATCCCTTTTCTTGCCATCGTCTTTAAAATTCAGGTCTGTTACAGGCTGGTTACAAGCCCGTTTGTCGTTTTTTGAAAAGGTCCAAGTTTCAGCATTGGGTGCCTTGAAAGTTCTTTTCAAAAAACGATTTTTAAACTTTGGAGCTTTCCCCATGAACTCACCCGTGATGCAGGGCTTGAACCTGAACACCCCCGCCTATGTCAAAAACCCCAAGCTGATTGCTTGGGTGGCAGAAATGGCGGCCCTGTGCAAGCCTGCCAACGTCTACTGGTGCGATGGTTCAGAAGATGAGTATGACCGACTGTGTCAACTTTTGGTAGACAACGGCACCTTCAAAAAACTCAACCCTGCCAAGCGTCCTGGTAGTTTCTTGGCTTGCTCTGACCCCTCCGATGTGGCCCGCGTAGAAGACCGCACTTACATCTGCTCTGAGAAGAAAGAAAATGCGGGCCCCACCAACAACTGGATGGCGCCCGCCGAAATGCGCAAAACCTTGAACCCTTTGTTTGATGGTTGCATGCAAGGCCGCACTTTGTATGTGGTGCCATTTTCGATGGGCCCTTTGGGCTCACACATTGCCCACATCGGCATTGAACTCACCGACAGCGCCTACGTGGCCGTCAACCAAAAACTCATGACCCGCATGGGAAAAGCTGTTTTTGATGTGATTGGAACTGATGGCGAGTTCGTTCCCTGCTTGCACTCCGTTGGTGCCCCCTTGGTCAATGGCGCCAAAGACACCACATCATGGCCTTGCAACCCCACCGTCAAGTACATCGTTCACTACCCTGAAACCCGGGAGATTTGGTCCTATGGTTCTGGCTATGGCGGCAATGCTTTGCTGGGCAAAAAATGCTTAGCCTTGCGTATCGCGTCCAGTATGGGCCGCGAACAAGGCTGGTTGGCAGAGCACATGCTTATCTTGGGTGTGACCAATCCTCAGGGGAAAAAATACCATGTGGCTGCTGCTTTCCCCAGCGCCTGTGGCAAAACCAACTTCTCCATGTTGGTTCCGCCAGAAGGCTTCAATGGCTGGAAAGTCACCACCATTGGCGATGACATTGCTTGGATCAAACCACAAGCCAACGGCAAGATGATGGCCATCAACCCCGAAGCTGGTTATTTTGGCGTGGCCCCTGGCACCAACCACCACACCAACCCCAACTGCATGGCCAGCTTGGACAAAAACGTCATCTTCACCAATGTGGCTTTGACCGATGACGGCGACGTCTGGTGGGAAGGCATGGAGAAAGACTCTGGCAAATTGCCCGATCATTTGATTGACTGGCAAGGCAAAGACTGGACACCCCAAATTGCCAAAGACACCGGCGCAAAAGCAGCTCACGCCAACGCGCGCTTCACTGTGTCTGCCATTAACAACCCCGCGCTCGACCCCGCCTGGGACGATGCTGCTGGCGTGTCGATCGATGCGTTCATCTTCGGCGGTCGCCGCTCAACGACAGTGCCATTGGTCACTGAAGCACGGAACTGGACAGAGGGCGTTTACATGGCTGCAACCATGGGCTCTGAAACCACGGCGGCCGCATTTGGCGCACAAGGTGTGGTGCGCCGCGATCCGTTCGCCATGCTGCCCTTCTGTGGTTACAACATGAGCGACTACTTCCAACACTGGCTCGATGTGGGCGCCAAGGTGCAAGCCGGTGGCCACAAGTTACCAAGCATCTACTGCGTCAATTGGTTCCGCAAAGACGAGGCCGGCAAATTTGTCTGGCCGGGTTATGGCGACAACATGCGTGTTTTGAAGTGGATGATCGACCGATTGGAAGGCCAAGCGCAAGGTCAAGAAACCATTTTCGGTATCACGCCAAACTATGCGGAGTTGAATTGGACAGGTTTGAACTTCTCTGCCGATCAATTCAAAACGGTCACCAGCATCGACAAGGCTGCATGGCAACAAGAACTGCAATTGCACAACACACACTTTGAGCAATTGGCCTACAACATGCCCAAAGCCTTGCTTGATACCAAAGCGGCGCTGGCTCAACGCTTAGCAACTGTCTGAAAAGCGCAGCCTCGCGCCAAAAATTGGCGCAAGTTTTAATCTGGGTGACGCCGGCCTTGTGGTCCGTGAATTACATCGTCGCGAGAATCGCTCCCGGCATCATCAGCCCCCATGTTTTGGCGTTGGGGCGATGGTTCTTGGCAGGTCTCATTTTGGCTTTGATTGCACGCCATGAACTCTGGCATGAACGTCAAGGTACTTTCAATGCTTGGCGACAATACTTGGTTCTCGGAATTTTAGGAATGCTCGTTTGCGGCGCTTGGGTTTACTGGGCCGCAGAAACAACGACGGCCATCAACATCGCGCTGATCTATGCCGCCTCTCCGGTGTTGATCACTTTAGGCGCTGTTGTTGGGCTGAAAGAATCGTTTTCTTGGAAACAATCCTTGGGAGTTGCCATCGCTTTGCTAGGTGTTTTGCATGTGGTGGTCAAAGGTCAATGGGCCGCGCTGTCTCAAGTTGTATGGGTCTTGGGTGATGGGCTGGTGGTGATTGCCATGGTGGCCTGGGCGGCCTATGCATTGCTGCTTAAGAAGTGGGCAAGCCCTTTAAGTTCAACCGCAAGATTGGCCGCCACATGCATGGGCGGCAGCTTGGTCTTGCTTCCTTTTGCGATCACTGAGTGGTTCGCGACGCAGCATGCAGGCTGGAGTTTGAATGCCAGCTTGCTTGTGGTTGCTGCTGCCGTTTTTCCAGGCGTGGGCGCTTACTGGTCTTATGGTTTTTGCCAGAAGACTTTAGGTGCTAGCCGCGTGGCTGCCTGTATGTACCTCGGGCCGTTGTATGGTGGTTTGGTTGCTTGGGTTTTCTTGGACGAAACCTTGGGTTGGCATCACGCCGTGGGTGCTGCATTCATTTTGCCTGGGATTTATTTGGCTTCGGAAAAAATCACAACAGACCCCAAAGAGCCATCATGATTTGTATCTCCGCATCAAAACAGCCTCCCGAAGGAGGCTGTTTGAAAAAGCAAGCTTCAAAATTTATGAAATCAGAAATGCCTTTCCCTGAACTTCTTAAATGTAGTACTGGCGGTTGTGCAACATCCGAGCAACTCGGCGCTGGGTGCTGTTGCCTCCAAACTGTTCTTCTTCGTCACTTCGGCTCATAGCGGTTTGAAGTTCTGACATCAAACGAGCATCCGTTTGTGCAAGAGACCACAAACGCTCATCTGATCGGTGCTGCGCCATACGCGCTGACCATGTGTCCAAGGCCTGCTTCATTTGAACCGCCCATGTTTTGGAGACGTCCGCAAACAAGCCAACAGCCGCAAATGCAACCGCCCAAAGGGCAACCCATGCGGCAAGCAAATGTCCATCGGCCCATGTGTCCATCATCTGATCGGCCACCACCACAAAGGCAGCAACAATCGCGGCCAAGAGCATGGCTGCCAAGGTGTGAGTTGGGCTAAAGTTGTTGCCTAAGCGTTTGAAGTTGGCAACAGCTTGCTCAGCCCGTTCGACGCCGGGGTGCGTCAGGGGGTAATCTAAGTGGACAAAATTGTGGTTCATTTTGATTTCCTTGTTCATCAAGACAATACATCGGGGTCTTAGCATTGGGTAAAACCCACTTTTTGCTTGACCATGCTTCAATCATAGGGTTTACTCTAGTGTTGTTCAACTTTATATTTATGATGCTTAACATTCACAAAAGAAATGATTGAAGCCATCCAAACCAATTTTCGAACCTTGGACCTGAATTTACTTCGGGTGTTTGACGAAGTCATGGCTGAAAAGAGCTTGACCAAAGCTGCGCGCAATTTATCCATCACGCAGCCCGCCGTCAGCAACGCGCTGCGACGCCTTCGTGAAACCTTAGGGGACGATCTGGTTCGCCGCGAGGGACACGGCATCACGCCCACACCGTTTGCATTGCTGCTTTGGCCAAACGTCAGGGCGGCCCTGGACCAATTGCAAACCGCCTTGGTGCCACAACGCTTCATTCCGGCCGAAGCCCGAAATTCTTTTGTCTTGGCCATGGCCGACGCCACCGCTGCCGAGTTGATGGGAAGTTTGGGTCAGGCGCTTGAAATGCATGCACCCAGTGTCTCAATTCGCGTTTTGCCGCTGACCACGCGAGACCCCAGAAACATGCTGAACGATGGCATTGCCGATTTGGCATTGGGTTATTTTCCAGCCGTCTTAGCAGACCTTACTGCGAAAGCACAATCAGGTGAAGCGGTAGCGTTTGCGCATCAGCGTTTGTATGATGGTGAATATGTGTGTGTGATGCGCCGCAAGCATCCCCTGGCGCAAAAAAATGTCACCTTAGAAGAGTTTTGCAATGCACGGCACTTGCTTGTGAGTTTTTCAGGGCGCCCCTATGGATTTATCGATGAGGCCTTGGCATCGATTGGCAAACAACGCCGAGTGATGATGACTGTGAACCAGTTTTTTACAGCAGGTCGTGTGGTCGTGAATTCAGATCTGCTCACTGTTTTGCCCAAACATTTTGTACCCACAACAGGTATTGCCAATGAATTGTTCATGTGCGAGTTACCGTTCAAAGTTCCCACCCTTCATGTGGATGCCGTATGGCACAGACGCAAGCATGCGCTCAGCGAGCATGTCTGGCTAAGAGCGCAGTTGATCGACATTGCGCGCGAAGTTTTCAAACGTGCAAGGCCTTCATGAACATTCAATTCCTTTCCGATTTGCACCTTGAAACTCATCCTCATTTTGTGCCGCAGATTGCATCTACGGCTGATGCGCTTGTCTTGGCGGGTGACATTGGCTCTTACCAAACAGACTCGATGTTGTTTGATCAACAAGACTCTGATTTTGGATTGGCACGCTTTTCTCCTCGCAAAGATTTGGCCGCATGGCCAGTGCCTGTCTTTTTTGTGCCTGGCAATCATGAATACGACGGTTTACCATTTGAAGAAGCCGATACACGACTGCGCGAAACATGCGCGCGACTGGAAATCACCTTCTTGCATCAGCAGGTTGTGGTGCTACGGGGTGTGCGTTTGATAGGCTGCACCTTGTGGAGTGATTTTGAGGCCTTGGTTCCTTTGAGTGGGCCCATCACACAACAACTCCAAGCGCGCCAAAAAGCAGAGCGCGCTGCAGATTTTTACCTGCGCAAAACGGGCACCACCTTGAATGGCGAGCCCTTTTTGTCAGCGGCAGTGAGGGACAAAGCACAAGCAGATCAAGCATGGTTAGCCGGTGCCTTGTCAGAAGTTTTTGAAGGGCCGACGGTGGTGATCACGCACTTTGCGCCTAGCTTAAGAAGTGCCGATCCACGTTATGGCTTGACACCAGGTACCGCTGGATTTTGCAATGCGCTTGACCACCTGCTGCCGAAAGCCGATGTGTGGTTACACGGCCATTTGCACTGCGCGCAAGATTATGTTCACCACTCTTGTCGTGTGTTGGCCAACCCCTTTGGCTACGCTCGAAAGAATGAGCAAGTCAAGTTTGACCCTCTCAAAACTGTGCGTGTTGACGGCTAGGGCTTATCCGTTTTTTCTAGCCATCAGGCCATCAAAACAAGTGGTCATCACTATCTCAATGATTTCTTCATTGCTGTGCAGTTCGCTCATTTTCAAAAACTCCACCACCGGATCACAAGCTCGCGCATACAAGGTATACAGCACCGCAATCGGCGGCAAGGCTGGGTTGATGTCGCCCTCTTTTTGCGCTTGAACAATCCAGGCGCCGAGCAGGTCACTCACTTTCATCAGCCCATCCATGTAAGGGCGGCTGGCCATGAGGCTGGCGCGCAAGCTAGAGTTGTGGCTGGGCAAGGTTGGCATTTGTCCTGCCAGTTTCAATTGCAAGGTCCAGCGCGTGGAGGCCTTGAGTTTGTGCAAGGCCAAGCCCTGAGTCTCACTTGCCAGAGCAGTTAATCGTGGCGGTGCAGCTTGATCATTGAGGTCTTCCAAATAGGCTTGTGCTTTTTGCATGGCCTGCACCATGGCCGCGCAAGCTAATTCTTCCTTGCTGTTGAAGTGCTTGTAAAGGCTTGCCTTGGCAATACCCACTTCTGCCGCAACTTCATCCACCGTCATGGCATCAAAACCTTTTTCAGACAACAGTCGATTGACCGACGCGGTAATCGCATGCTCTCTGGCCTCCAGCATTTGGGCTTTGAAGGACTTTTTGAGGGGCTCAGCTATGAGGGTCATGTTGGCATTTTAGCGATCGATCCGAGAATTTGAACTTGCTGGTCATAAAATAGCCTCACCGTCTATTTGGTCTTGTCTTTTCATTGGCATGCCAACGCCAAATGGCCTTCTTTTCACCCAGCGCCCTTGCCTTTATCTGACAGGAGACCCCTTGGACCGTCGTCAACTATTGAAAATCAGCGCTTACCGCAGCATGCTGGCCGGCCTTGGCGCTTGTTCGCAATTCAATACGCTCAAGGCTGCTGAAAAAAGCAAGGACTTGCCGGCATGGCCCGTCAACATCCAAAAGATCATTTTTGGGTCTTGCCTTGATCAAAAAAAAGCTCAGCCCATTTGGCAAACCATCCTAGCCGCCAAGCCTGATCTGTTTATTTTTGGTGGCGACAACGTTTACGCCAGCAGCCAGCCTTGGCTATTGCAGAACTTAAAAAACGCCTATGCAAGCCAAGCCGCTCAGCCCGGCTTCGCGGCCTTGCGTGCTACCGTGCCTCACGTGGCCATTTGGGACGATCACGACATGGGCCTGAACGATGGCGGTTTAGAGTTCCCTCACAAACAAGAAGCTAAAAATGCATTCATTGATTTCTGGCGTTTGCCCGTTGACGATCCCAGAAGAGCGCGTGAAGGCCTCTACCACGCCCATGTTTTTGGGCCGGTCGGTCAACGCGTTCAAGTTATTTTGCTGGACACCCGATGGTTTCGCTCCAAGCTGCGCGTCACAGACCAACGCGATGCACCTGGCAAAGAAAGGTATCTTCCAGACACCGACTCACAGAAAACCATGCTCGGAGAAGCGCAGTGGCAATGGCTTGAAACTCAGCTGAAGCAAGCCGCTGAAGTTCGCTTGATTGTCTCTGGCGTTCAAGTGATTGTGGAAGGCCATGGCTGGGAGGGCTGGGGCAACCTCCCTCGAGA
>CANHXV010000034.1 GCA_947464665.1 Comamonadaceae bacterium | reverse complement strand
TGGGAAACATTGTTTCCGACCATGGGGCCTTTGCCCGTTACGTCGCAGACGCGTGCCATGTGGACACTCCGATACTTTTATAAACAGCTGGTGCCAGATGAGTGATGCGAATCCAATAGAGGAGTTGCTGGGGTGCAACTGATCTGTCGTTTGCAAAACTTAAGGCGGTCCAGCCTCACCTCGCCAGAAGGGTGGCGGTAACCCATTTTGATGGACCTCCTATGTGGAGGCTTCAGCAAAGCCTTGGATTATAGCCAGATTTTTGGGGTAAAGCCAAAGGACAAAACCTAAAAAATGGCCTGCACGGAGCAGGTCAGCCCCTAAGGCGGCGCAAATTCAGCTCTAGAAAGTGGGTCTTTAGGCGCCTTCTTGCTCCAAATAGCGTTGGGCATCCAAGGCCGCCATGCAACCAGTACCTGCGCTGGTGATGGCCTGCCGGTAAACGTGATCTTGGACATCGCCTGCGGCAAAAACCCCAGGCACGCTGGTCATGGTGGCAAAGCCTTTCAGCCCACTTTGAGTCACGATGTAGCCGTTTTCCATTTGCAGTTGGTCTTTAAAAATATCGGTATTCGGCGAATGACCAATGGCAATGAAACAGCCTTTAAGCTCCAAATCTTGTAAAGAGCCGTCTTTGGTGGACTTCAAGCGCACACCTGTGACGCCGGTGCTGTCACCCAAAACCTCTTCCAAGGTTTGGAAGGTTTGCAAAACAATCTTGCCCGCTGCCACTTTGTCCATCAATTTGTCCACCAAGATAGGCTCGGCCTTGAACTTGTCGCGGCGGTGAATGAGGTACACCTTGCTGGCAATGTTGGACAAGTACAGCGCTTCTTCGACAGCCGTATTGCCGCCGCCCACCACGCAGCAAACTTGCTCTTTGTAAAAGAAACCATCGCAGGTGGCACAGCCCGACACGCCGCGGCCCATAAACGCAGTTTCTGAGTCAATACCCAGGTATTTGGCTGATGCACCCGTTGCAATGATCAAGGAATCGCAGGTGTAGACGCCGCTGTCGCCGGTCAAAGTGAAGGGGCGTTTACTGAAATCGACCTTGTTGATGTGGTCAAACACAATTTGCGTATTGAAGCGCTCTGCATGTTCCAAAAAGCGTTGCATGAGGTCGGGGCCTTGCACGCCATGCACGTCGGCAGGCCAGTTGTCCACCTCTGTGGTGGTCATCAGCTGCCCGCCTTGGGCTATGCCGGTAATCAGCAAAGGCTTCAAGTTGGCCCGAGCTGCATAAACGGCGGCCGTATAGCCTGCGGGGCCAGAGCCTAAAATCAAAACTTGAGCATGTTGGGTGGGAATGGTGTTGGACATGATGGGCAATCTTGCAGAATTCGGGTAAACGCTAAACCGCCATTGTAAGAAGCTTATGAATCGCTTGTTTAGGGGGGTCTATCGGGTAAGCTTAAGGCTTAGATCATGACCTATTCACTTCGCACCCTGACCAACCCAAGCAACAGCCCTGATGCAGACTCACCTAGAGTGCTCAATGAGGGTGTTGGCTTGATGCGCTTCACACAGGAAATCGTTCTTTTCCTAGGTGCGGCTGTCCTTGTTTTATTGGCATTGGCCATGTTCAGTTTCAGTCCAAAAGACCCATCTTGGTCAGGCTCAGGTTTGGGTGGCGGTGTGCTTAACTGGATGGGTTTGGTCGGAGCTTGGTTGGCTGACGGCATGTATTTTTGCTTTGGCTATTCTGCGTGGTGGTTGGTGGCCATCTTGGGTCGCTTTTGGCTGATCGCTTGGGCCGACTGGCTCAGAACAGATGAAACCACGCCCCAAGCCGCTGATAAAGAAAATGAATCGAACTGGAAAACCCGTCTGATTTTTTGGGCGGGCTTGTTTTTACTCATGTCTTCCAGCAGTGCACTCGAATGGGCCAGGCTCACTCGTTGGGATGCCATCCTGCCCGGTACCAGTGGTGGCGCTTTGGGTTATGCCGTGGGGCACTTTTCTTTGAAATGGTTGGGCTTCAATGGCTCGAGCTTGATTGAAATTGTGTGCGTCGCTTTGGGAATGGGATGGGCCTTTGGATTTTCTTGGGGTCAAGTCTGTGAATCATTGGGCGGCAAGATCGATGGCTTGATGCAATCTCGTCAAGTCAAGCGAGAAATGGAAGAAGACTTGGCCATGGGCCAACAAGCTTTGCGAGAACGCGAGCAGCTTCAGTCCAAGTTGCCTGCAGAACCGCAACTGCACCCCTTCGGAAACGAGTTTGAAGAGAAGCCTTTGTTTGCCGCGGCAGGTGTGTCTGCACCGGTCTTCGCAGAGCCTGTTACGCCAATGGTCATTGAGTCACCTGTGACTGCGGTGCCGCGCAGCGAGCGTGTCGTGAAAGAGCGCCAAAAGCCCTTGTTCAATGAATTACCAGACAGCAAATTACCGCTCGTTGATTTGCTCGACAGTTTGACGCTGCGACAAGAGGGCGTCGCGCCAGAAACGCTTGAGATGACCAGTCGCATGATTGAAAAACGACTCAAAGACTTTGGCGTTGAAGTGCGTGTGGTGGCCGCTGCACCCGGGCCCGTTATCACGCGCTATGAAATTGAACCCGCGACAGGTGTCAAAGGATCGCAAGTGGTTAATTTGGCCAAGGACTTGGCGCGCTCGTTGAGCCTGATTTCTATTCGAGTGGTGGAAACCATTCCAGGCAAAAACTACATGGCCTTGGAATTGCCCAACGCCAAACGCCAATCCATCAAGCTCAGCGAAATTTTAGGATCGCAGGTTTACAACGAAGCCAAGTCCATGCTCACCATGGGTTTGGGCAAAGACATTGTGGGCAACCCGGTGGTGGTGGATCTGGCCAAAATGCCTCACGTCTTGGTAGCAGGCACAACGGGCTCTGGCAAGTCGGTGGGTATCAATGCCATGATTTTGTCTTTGCTCTACAAGGCGGAAGCACGTGATGTTCGACTGCTCATGATCGATCCTAAGATGTTGGAAATGTCAGTCTATGAAGGCATCCCGCATTTGTTAGCACCTGTGGTGACCGACATGCGGCAAGCCGCACATGGCTTGAACTGGTGTGTAGGTGAAATGGAACGCCGCTACAAGCTGATGAGCAAAATGGGCGTTCGAAACTTGGCGGGCTACAACACCAAAATTGACGACGCAGCCGAACGCGAAGAATTTATTTTGAACCCCTTCAGCCTAACGCCAGATGATCCAGAGCCGCTTAAACGTTTGCCGCACATTGTGGTGGTGATTGATGAGTTGGCCGACCTTATGATGGTGGTGGGTAAAAAAATTGAAGAGCTCATTGCACGTTTGGCGCAAAAAGCCCGCGCCGCTGGCATTCATTTGATCTTGGCCACACAGCGCCCCAGCGTGGATGTGATTACAGGCTTGATCAAAGCCAATATCCCAACACGCATTGCCTTTCAAGTCTCAAGCAAAATTGACAGCCGAACCATCCTAGATCAAATGGGTGCTGAGGCTTTATTGGGCATGGGTGACATGCTCTACATGCCTTCAGGCACCGGCTTTCCCATTCGAGTGCATGGCGCCTTCGTGAGTGACGAAGAAGTTCACCGCGTCGTGAGCTATTTGAAAACTCAGGGCGAGCCAGATTACATTGACGGCGTGCTAGAAGGTGGCACCACAGATGGAGAAGACACAGGCTACGGCGACAGTGGCGATGTTGAAAAAGACCCCATGTACGACCAAGCTGTTGAAGTGGTCTTGAAAAATCGCAAGGCCAGTATTTCTTTGGTCCAGCGTCACTTGAAGATTGGCTACAACCGCGCTGCGCGTTTGGTCGAAGAGATGGAAAAGGCAGGCTTGGTCAGTTCTATGAGCAGCAGCGGCCAGCGAGAAATTTTGGTGCCTGCGCGCACTGAATAAGCGTTTTTTATCAAGCTGTCTTTTCAAGATGAAAGCCAAACTCTCTATGCTCTGGCTGTTCATTGCGTGGCTTAGTTTTGTGCCGAGTTCATGGGCTCAAACGTCCCCCGATGCCATCGAGTCTTTGAGTCAATTTTTAAAGCACACCACCAGCGGACGTGCTCAGTTTACTCAGCTTGTCGTTGGGCCGTCTAAAGCAGATCAAGCACCTCGTAAGAAAACATCCTCAGGCACTTTTGAGTTTCAAAGGCCGCAGCAATTTCGTTTCGCGTATCAAAAACCTTTTGTTCAAACCATGGTGTCTGATGGTCAGTGGTTATGGCTTTTTGACGCGGACTTGAACCAAGTGACTGTGCGTAAACAAAACCAATTGTTGGGTCAAACGCCAGCTGCTTTCATTTCATCGTCTGGCGATTTGAAAGCGTTGCAAGCTGAATTCAATTTAAAAGCAGAGCCAGATTCTGAAGGTTTGCAGTGGGTCAGAGCAACTCCCAAACAAGCGGATGGCGCGGTCCAGATCATCCGAGTGGGTTTGAAACTTGGCTTGGCAACTCCCGGCACATCTGCCCCTATTCCGGTCTTGACGGTCTTGGAGGTCGTGGATGGTTTGGGTCAAACCTCGCGCTTGAATTTTCAAAATTTCGAAGTCAATGTGAAGTTCTCCCCAGAAGCATTTCAATTCAAAGCACCTGCTGGCGTGCAGGTCATTCGACCATGAATGCCAGCGTTCATTTGCAGCAGCCTCTGGCAGAGCGCTTGCGCCCTCAAAACTTGAGTGAAGTCATTGGCCAGCAGCATTTGATCGGTGAGGGCTTGGCTCTTCGCTTGGCATTTGAATCTGGTCAGCCACACAGTTGTATTTTGTGGGGCCCGCCAGGGGTCGGTAAAACGACCATTGCTCGACTCATGGCCAGTGCTTTTGATGCCCAATTTATCAGTATCAGCGCTGTGCTCGGAGGGGTTAAAGACATCCGGGAAGCCGTTGACAAAGCAGAGGCCGCTTTGAATGGACTGCAGCCACAAAGAACCATTGTGTTTGTTGATGAAGTCCATCGTTTCAATAAAAGTCAACAAGACGCGTTCTTGCAGCATGTTGAAAGTGGCTTGTTTACTTTCATTGGCGCGACCACCGAGAATCCCTCATTTGAGGTGAATTCTGCCTTGCTCTCTAGAGCCGCTGTCTATGTTTTGCAAGCCCTCAACGAAGATGATTTAAAGCAAATTGTGAAGCGAGCGCACGCCATAGGCGCAGTGCCTCAATTGGCAGCTGAAGCCCAGCAGCGACTGATCGCTTATGCCGATGGCGATGCACGTCGTTTGCTCAACACCCTTGAAACATTGGCCATTGCTGCCCAAACAGAGAAGCTCGAAGTTATCTCAGACGCTTGGCTTTTGAAGGTTTTAGGCGAGCGCATGCGCCGATACGACAAAGGCGGTGAACAGTTTTACGACACCATCAGTGCGCTTCACAAATCTGTCCGAGGCTCTGACCCAGACGCTGCGTTGTACTGGTTCACACGCATGCTAGATGGTGGCGCAGACCCTCGCTACATGGCCAGGCGCCTCATTCGCATGGCCGCCGAAGACATTGGCTTGGCCGATCCGCGCGCCCTTCGCTTGGCGCTTGACGCGGCAGAAGTTTACGAACGTTTGGGCAGCCCCGAAGGTGAGTTGGCCTTGGCGGAGTGCGTGATTTATTTGGCAGTAGCGGCCAAATCGAATGCCGTCTATAAAGCCTTCAATGAAGCCAAGGCGTGGGTGAAAAAAGACGGCACACGACCTGTGCCCATGCACTTGCGCAACGCCCCCACTCAACTCATGAAGACCTTGGACTATGGGAAGGGCTATCGCTATGCCCATGATGAGGAGGGCGGTTTTGCGGCAGGTGAAAAGTACCTTCCTGACGGCATGCCTTCGCCAGGTTTTTACAGACCCGTCCACCGTGGGTTAGAGTTAAAGATTGCAGAAAAAATGGCAAGCTTGAATGAAATGAATCAAGCCAAAGCGACAAAGAAATAGGAGTTGGGTATGGACGTCTTTCTTCAGCAGGTGATCAATGGCTTGGTCCAAGGCAGCATGTATGCCCTGATTGCCTTGGGTTACACCATGGTCTACGGCATCATCAATTTGATCAACTTTGCCCACGGCGAGGTGCTGATGGTGGCTGCTCTGACCAGTTGGTCTGTGATTGCGCTCATGCAAGATGCCACGCCTGGCATGCCCGGCTGGTTGATGCTCATCGTCTCTTTGGTCATTGCCAGTGTGGTGGCTGCTTCACTCAATTTTGCAATTGAAAAAATTGCTTATCGTCCTTTGCGCAACAGTCCCAAATTGGCGCCACTGATTACCGCCATCGGTGTGAGCATCTTGCTTCAAACCTTGGCTATGATCATTTGGAAGCCCAACTACAAGCCATTTCCAACCTTGTTGTCGACCACTCCCATCAACGTGGGTGGTGCTGTGATTTCCACCACACAAATCATGATCTTGGGTGTGACCGCCATTTCCTTGGCTGTGCTCATGTGGTTGGTCAATGCCACCAAATTGGGCCGGGCCATGCGCGCAACTTCTGAGAACCCACGGGTCGCTGCCTTGATGGGCGTGAAGCCTGACATGGTCATTTCTGCCACCTTCATCATTGGAGCCGTGTTGGCGGCCATTGCGGGTGTCATGTTTGCTTCCAATTACGGAACTGTGCACCACAGCATGGGCTTCTTGCCCGGCTTGAAAGCGTTCACCGCTGCAGTGTTTGGAGGCATTGGTAACTTAGGTGGCGCAGTTGTGGGAGGCATTTTGCTAGGCCTCATTGAATCCATTGGTTCTGGCTACATCGGTATCCTCACAGGAGGTGTCCTGGGTAGCCATTACGCCGATATTTTTGCCTTCATCGTGCTCATCATTGTGCTCACATTGCGGCCCTCTGGCCTGATGGGCGAGCGTGTGGCCGATCGCGCGTGATAGAAAAGGTCAATCTGCAATGAACAATTCAAAGACTCTCAAAACCCTGGCAATCGGTGTGCTGCTGTTCATCTTGCCCTTGGTCTTACAGCAATTTGGCAACGCATGGGTGCGGATTGCTGACATGGCCTTGCTTTATGTTTTGCTGGCCGTGGGTCTGAACATCGTGGTGGGCTATGCGGGCTTGCTTGATTTGGGTTACGTGGCCTTCTTCGCTGTCGGCGCTTACATGTATGGGCTACTGGCTTCACCTCATTTGTTTGAAACATTTCCTGCCATTGCCGCCCTGTTTCCTGGTGGACTCCACATGCCTTTGTGGATCATTGTGCCTGTGGCGGCGGCCTTGGCGGGCCTGTTTGGCATGTTGCTGGGCGCGCCCACTTTGAAGTTGCGCGGCGATTATTTGGCCATTGTCACACTGGGCTTTGGTGAAATCATTCGGGTCTTTTTGAACAACTTGGATCAGCCAGTCAATATCACCAATGGCCCCAAGGGCTTGAATCAAATTGACCCGATTCATTTTTTCGGTATCAATTTGGGCAAACCCTTTAACCTGTTTGGGATTGAGTTTGCCTCAGTGAGTTTGTACTATTACCTGTTCTTGGTGTTGGTGCTGGTAACCCTTTTGATTTCTTACCGATTGGAAGTCTCACGCATTGGCCGCGCATGGATGGCCATTCGCGAAGACGAAATTGCGGCCAAAGCCATGGGCTTGAACACGCGCAATTTAAAGCTCATGGCATTTGGCATGGGCGCCACGTTTGGTGGCATTTCTGGCGCCATGTTTGCCGGTTTTCAGGGTTTTATATCGCCAGAGTCTTTCAGTCTCATGGAGTCCGTCATGATTGTGGCCATGGTCGTGTTGGGCGGCTTGGGGCACTTGCCGGGCGTTGTGTTGGGTGCTGTCTTGTTGTCTGCCTTGCCAGAAATTTTGCGCTATGTAGCGGGCCCATTGCAGTCCATGACAGACGGTCGCATTGATGCCGCCATTCTGCGTCAACTGCTCATTGCCCTGGCCATGATCGTCATCATGCTCATGCGTCCAAGGGGCTTGTGGCCTTCGCGAGAGCATGGCAAAGCTCTGCCAGTGAAAGAGGGTGCTTAACATGAGCACGATCACCAGTCACCCTGAAAGCCAAGCTGTTTTAAAAGTTGCCGGTATTTCCAAACGCTTTGGTGGATTGCAGGCCTTGTCCGATGTTGGCATGACCATTGAGCGAGGTCAGGTCTACGGCCTCATTGGGCCCAATGGTGCAGGCAAGACCACCTTCTTTAATGTGATCACCGGCCTCTACACGCCTGACAGTGGTAGCTTTGAATTGGCGGGCAAGCCTTATCAGCCCACAGCGGTCCATGAAGTGGCACAGGCAGGCATTGCTCGGACCTTTCAAAATATTCGTTTGTTTGCAGAAATGACGGCCTTAGAAAACGTCATGGTGGGCCGGCATGTTCGCACCTCATCTGGTTTGTTGGGGGCTATTTTTAGAACACCCAAATTCAAACAAGAGGAAGCCGAAATTGCGCAACGTGCGCAAGAATTGTTGGACTATGTGGGCATTGGTCAATATGCCGATTACCGTGCACGCACTTTGTCTTATGGCGATCAGCGCCGTTTAGAAATTGCCCGTGCTCTTGCCACCGATCCTCAACTCATTGCGCTTGATGAACCCGCTGCTGGTATGAACGCCACAGAAAAAATTCAATTGCGAGAGTTGATCGACCAGATCCGAAAAGACAACCGGACCATTTTGCTCATTGAGCACGATGTGAAGTTGGTGATGGGCTTGTGCGATCGCGTCACAGTGCTCGATTACGGCAAACAAATAGCCGAGGGTACGCCAGCCGAAGTCCAAAAAAATGAAAAAGTCATTGAGGCCTATTTGGGCACCGGAGGGCATTGAAATGACATCTACTTTGTTGAAAGTCAAAGGCCTTCAAGTTGCCTATGGTGGTATTCAGGCAGTAAAAGGCATTGATTTCGAAGTTAAGGAGGGTGAATTGGTGTCACTCATTGGCTCCAATGGCGCTGGTAAAACAAGCACCATGAAAGCCATCACAGGCACCTTGCCTATCCATGCGGGTGATATCGAGTATTTGGGCAAAAGTATTGTGGGCCAAGGCCCCTGGGATTTGGTCAAGCAGGGATTGGCCATGGTGCCAGAGGGTCGCGGCGTGTTCACACGGATGACCATCATTGAGAACTTGCTGATGGGTGCCTATATCCGCAATGACACTGCCGCCATCCAAGACGACATGGAGAAAGTGTTTCACACCTTCCCCAGGTTAAGAGAGCGCAAAGACCAATTGGCGGGCACCATGTCAGGTGGCGAGCAACAAATGTTGGCCATGGGCCGTGCCCTCATGAGCCGTCCCAAGGTGCTGTTGCTCGATGAGCCCTCTATGGGCTTGTCTCCCCTCATGGTGGACAAAGTATTCGAAGTGGTGCGCGATGTGTTTGCCCAAGGCGTCACCGTTTTGTTGGTTGAGCAAAACGCCAGCCGTGCCTTGGCCATTGCCAACCGAGGTTATGTCATGGAGTCGGGTTTGATTTCCATGACAGGTCCTGGCCAAGATTTGTTGAGCGATCCCAAAGTGCGAGCTGCCTATTTGGGCGAGTAAAAAAATCAGTCGACTTTGGCGCCGCTGGCTTTCACAACGGGTTCGTACTTTGTCAATTCACGCTTCATGAATGCGGTAAATTGATCTGGGGTGCTACTCACAGGCTCGATCATCATCATGCCAAAGCGAGTTTTGGTTTCGGGTGCTGCAAGGGCCGCCGAGAAAGCCTGGTGCAATCGAGCCACTATGGCGGGCGGTGTATTGGCTGGCGCTACCAGACCCCACCAAGTGTCGACCTCAAAGCCCTTGAGCGTTTCTGACATGGCGGGAATATCAGGCAATGCGCTGGTGCGTTGAGCCGTGGTGACGGCCAATGCCTTGAGCTTACCGGCCTTGATGTTGGGTGCTGCCGTGGCCAGGTTGTCAAAGTTGAAATCGACTTGCCCAGACAGCAAGGCCAACTGTGCCGGATTGCCGCCGTTATAGGGAATGTGAACGGCATAAATTCCTGCATCGCGCTTGAAAATTTCTGCGGCCAAATGGCCCGCACTGCCGTTGCCGCCTGAGCCGATGTTCAGCTTACCTGGGTTGGTTTTGGCGTAGGCAATCAAGTCGGCGACGGTGTTAATTTTCAAACGCAGCGCGGTGTCAGCATTCATGACCAACACATTGGGGACGCGAACCATTTGGGTGATGGCTGCAAAATCTGTGGCTGCGTTAAAGGGCATCTTGCTGAAAAGCCAAGGGTTGATGGCGTGCGTGGCCACTGCGGAAATGCCAATGGTGTAGCCATCGGCGGGTGCCTTGGCCACGATATCAACGCCCAAGTTGCCACCTGCGCCTGGCTTGTTGTCGATGATGACAACGCCCAGTGAGTCTTTCACACGTTCTGCCAATGCGCGGGCTGTGACATCAATGGGGCCACCAGGTGCATAGGGCACCACCAATCTAATGGGTTTTTCTAGGGATTGCGCGATGGCAGTGGGAATGCAGGAAAGGGCCAGCAATGCCAGGAATAATTTGAAGCTTTGGCTTTTTGCCAATGAATGAATGTTTTGCATCATTTGGACTCCTTGGCCTTGTCGGCCTCCGTGGTGAATGAATCGGCGAAGAAGGCTTCTTCAGGCAAGCCTGCTTGGTCAACATAGTCGGCACGTGCAGAGTCCACCACAATGGGAGCCCCACAAGCATAGACCTGAAATTCGCTCAGGCTGGGGTGATCTTGTAAGACGGCCTGATGCACAAATCCAGTTCGACCTGTCCATGCATCTTCAGGCATTGCGTCAGAAACCACTGGCACATACTTTAAGTTGGGCATCGCCTTAACTTGAGCTTCAACCCAATCATTCATGTACAAGTCGGCAGGTCGGCGACCGCCCCAATACAAAGTAGCCGGTCGCACAATGCCTTTGTGCTGCATGTGCTCAATCAAGGCTTTGATGGGCGCAAAACCGGTACCTGATGCCAGCAAAATGATGGGTGCTTGAGAGTCCTCGCGCAAATAGAAACTGCCGAAGGGGCCCTCAATGCGCAAGATGTCTTTTTCCTTCAAGGTGCTAAACACCACATCGGTGAACTTACCGCCAGGCATGTGGCGAATGTGCAAGTCCACTTTGGGAGTGGCAGGCTCGAGGGTATGGGGCGCATTGGCCATGCTGTAGCTGCGGCGCGCGCCATCGCGCAATAAAAAGTCAACATACTGGCCGGCGTGATATTGCATGACATCGGTGGCTGGTAACTGCAGGGTCACTGCCATCACATCGTGCGACTTCTTTTCTAGACTGACCACACGCACTGGCATTTTCTTGATGGGGAAGCTACCTGCTTCTGTCACTTGTCGCGAAACCAAGACCACATCGCTTTGCGCTGTGGAGCAGCAAGTCAAAATGAGGCCGGCTGCTTCCTCTTCTGCACTCAATGCTTTTGACTGATGCTCACCATGGATCACGGTGCCAGAAATTTTTTGACATTTGCAGGATCCGCAAGCGCCATCTTTACACCCATAGGGCAGGCCAATGCCTTGCCGTATGCCGGCTGCGAGCAAAGTTTCGCTGCTGTCTGCGTTAAAAGTGCGGTTACTGGGCTCGACGGTAATTTGGAAGCTCATGTTTTCGTTATCCTAGGGGGGTCTTTAACTCTGTAAACCCTGATTTTGCCTTCAAACCAAACCCCTTTAGGTGCTTTGCCCGCCCGCTTTCGAAAAGAACGTGTTTTGATCATCGGTTGTGGTGATGTAGGTCAACGCGCTGCCAAACAGTTGGTGGGCCGAACTCGGGTCTTGGCGTTGACCTCCAGCCCTGAAAAGGCAACAGGTTTGAGGACTCAAGGCATCATGCCGGTCGTTGGCAACTTGGACGATTCGCAGTCCTTGCAGCGATTGTCCGGTTGGGCGACGCGGGTCCTTCATTTGGCCCCGCCCCCGTCCGACCGAGTGGGGGAATGGGCGATCGATTCGCGCACTTTGAATTTGGTGCGTGCATTCCAAAAACGGGCTTTGCCCAGAGCGATTGTCTATGGCTCTACCAGTGGTGTTTATGGCGATTGCCAGGGACAATGGGTGCCCGAATCTAGGCCCGTGAAGCCACATACTCCCAGAGCCATTCGCCGAGTCGATGCAGAAAATACCATTCGATTTTTAGGAAAAAAGGGGGTTCGCAGCAGCATTTTGCGCATTCCAGGCATTTACGCCCCCGATCGACCCAACGGCACCCCTCGTGAAAGACTTTTGAAGGGCACCCCCGTTCTCTTGAAAAAAGACGATGTGTATACCAATCACATTCACTCAGACGATTTGGCGAGGGCTTGCGTCGCCGCACTCTGGCGAGGAAAGCCGCAAAGAGTCGTTCATGTGAGCGATGACAGCCATATGAAGATGGGTGATTATTTTGATTTGGCAGCAGACTTGATGGGTCTAAAGCGCCCACCACGAGTACCCAGAAGTCAAGCACAAGAAAGCTTGCCCCTGATGTTGTTAAGCTTCATGAGTGAGTCAAGGCGGTTGACCAATGACCGACTCAAAAAAGAACTGAGAATTCGTCTGGTTTACCCCACGATTGCCCAAGGACTTGCGCCACCTTAAACGCCGGCGGATTTTGTCAGATAGGCGCTTAACAGTGCACCATTGAGGTCAACTAAAAACATCCCAAGGGCTTCAGTCACATCAAAGGCTTCTGAGTAACCATTCGGCACTCAGGTGACATGGTGAACCAATGAGATGGTGGCAAAGTCAAACAGCTAACCACTTAGGAAGTGTATAGCTGGAAACAATGCAGCTAATGCAAGAATTAAGTGGATGTGCTTTTCGCAAAAGAATTAATTCGATTTATTGCAAATCGATGGTGCCCGAGGCCGGAATCGAACCGGCACGCCTTGCGGCGGGGGATTTTGAGTCCCCTGCGTCTACCAATTTCACCACCCGGGCGGATTGCGAAGACAGCGATTATGACATGTTTCTTTCGGGTTTTGGAGGGCTTCAAATGATTTTTATAGTCTGCACCACATGCTGCCAACATCTGAAAATAAGGGCACCTTTCAATGACCTCAACGCGCCATTAGAGTCATTGCGCCTTACCCTCTACGCGGGGCCAGTGACATCATGATTTGAACGAGCTTATCGCCAAATTTAAAACAACCCAGGCCTTGAGTTGTGGCTTCGGTGGTGCTGGTGTGCCAGGCTACTCGGCGATTGAATTGTTGCTCAACATGGCCGACATGCAAATGGTTCACATACCCAACAAAGGGCTAGCGCCTGCAGTGCAGGATGTGCTCGCCAACCAAGTGCCGTGTGGATTGTTAGCGGGCCTCACTGTCTTGCAACAAGCTGGTGGTGTGGGCGCCCAAGCAAGTACCCAATGAGGTGGTTCAAAAGTCAAGTTGCCATTGAACCAATTCATCGGAGTTTAGTTAAAGCGGGTCAAGACATGACGGATGGGTACGCCTGGTCTTGCAGATCCTTTAAGAAGATTGGCCGGAGGTTATAGAGCTTGGTTATGACAAGGCTGAGTGGTTCGAAGCATAATCACCATGATACAAATAAAATGTTGTTTTGAATCTGTTGCCTCAGACTTGATTTTGTAAATCGAACAAATGAACTATCCAACGCTTGAAGATGCCATTGGCAAAACGCCCTTGGTCAGATTGCAAAGAATTGCAGCCGATTTCACAAAGCCCAAGGGCAATGTCATTTTGGGCAAACTAGAAGGCAACAACCCAGCTGGTTCAGTCAAGGACCGGCCGGCGCTTTCCATGATTCAACGCGCTGAAGAGCGTGGAGAAATCAAGCCAGGCGACACCCTCATTGAGGCTACCTCTGGCAATACGGGCATTGCATTGGCCATGGTTGCTGCCATCAAGGGCTACCGCATGATTTTGATCATGCCGGAAGACTTGTCGATTGAGCGAGCACAAACCATGAAGGCTTTCGGCGCAGAACTTATCTTGACGCCCAAAAGTGGTGGTATGGAATACGCACGCGACCTTTCCGAGAACATGGCTTCAAAGGGTAAGGGCCGTATCCTTGATCAATTTTCTAATTCTGACAATCCACGCATTCATTACGAGACCACAGGACCCGAAATTTGGGATCAAACAGAGGGCCGTGTCACCCATTTTGTAAGTGCCATGGGTACCACAGGCACCATCACAGGTGTATCGCAATTTTTGAAACAAAAAAATCCGTCGATTCAAATTGTCGGCGCACAACCGAGCGAAGGCTCTCGCATTCCAGGTATTCGCAAATGGCCTGAAGAATATTTGCCCAAAATTTACAACCCCGCCAATGTCGATGAACTGATCTATGTCAGTCAAGATGATGCAGAAGAAACCTGCCGTCAAATGGCCAGGGAAGAGGGCTTGTTTGCAGGCGTTTCAGCCGCTGGCGCCTGCTGGGTCGCCCAACAAATTGCAGCGCGTGAAGCCAGCGCCACCATTGTTTTCATTGTGTGCGATCGAGGTGATCGTTATCTTTCCACAGGAGTTTTTCCAGCATGATCGAATACCGTTTTTGCCCATGCTGTGGATCTCCGCTGTCTTGGGTGCCGCAGATGGAAGATGGCGGCGAAAAACTTCGCTTGCGCTGCACACAATGCGACTTCACGCATTGGAACAATCCCACACCTGTATTGGCTGGTATTGTGCAAGTCGGCAATCAAATTTTATTGGCCCGCAATGCAGCATGGACAGGCCGAAAATTTGCATTGATCACGGGTTTCATGGAAGCTGGCGAATCG
>CANHXV010000033.1 GCA_947464665.1 Comamonadaceae bacterium | reverse complement strand
CGTGTCATTCCGACATTCGTGCATTGTTCGGATCGTTATTGAAGGTCTTTCATGGAATTGTTCTCAGTGCCATGGTGGTCAGCGTTGCTGGCCATCATTCTTATCGACTTGGTTTTAGCTGGCGACAACGCCATCGTCATTGCGCTAGCTGCGCGCAACCTTCCGCCAGAACATCAAAACAAAGCCATCATGTGGGGCACTGTGGGCGCCATTGTGATTCGCTCTGCCATGACCGTGGGCGTTGTCTGGCTGCTCAAAATTCCTGGTTTGATGCTGGTAGGAGGCTTAGGTCTTTTGTGGATTGCCTACAAGCTGATAACGGATACGTCTGAGGACGAACACCAAGGCGTTAGCGCCACCACGTTCTGGGGCGCTATGAAAACCATCATTGTGGCTGACGCACTCATGGGCGTAGACAACGTATTAGGTGTCGCAGGCGCTGCCAATGGTGACTTTACGCTGGTCGTCATTGGCCTGCTTATCAGCATTCCAATTGTGGTGCTAGGTAGCAAATTGGTTTTGCGCTTGGTCGAAAAATGGCCAGTGATCATTCAATTGGGTGCTGCCGTTTTGGCTTTTACCGCCGCCCAAATGGTCATCAATGAAAAACTTTTAGATCCAATTTTTGATGGTGGCGAAACCATCCATCTCATAGCCCGTGGTGCAACTTATGTTGTTGCCGTTGCGGGTGTTTTGGGATTGGGCTGGTGGGCTACCAGAAAACAGGAGAACCCCGAGAGCGAAACTCAAGCGACGTGACAGTTTTTATCAACCAGGAGAAAAAAAATGGAAACATTCATTGTTTACCTAGACGACAAGCAATATGCACTCCAACAAATAGTCCCCATGATGCCTGCCAAGGGTTCTGAAAGTGGTCCGGCAAATTGGATTTTGATTGGGTGTCCACCAAGACTCAACCGCCACACAGGCCGATGGTTGACCCATACTGCTCAAAAGAAGTGGCGTCAAGAATGGACGCTTGAAGCGACGGATGCGTTGGCGCACATGCTTCGAGACTTCGGCAACACAGTCTCTGTGCGAACCGTGCAGGGTCCTCTTGTCGAGTTCACCAAGCAAGTCAAAGGTGAGGTTGGTGCTGCCAGAGTGGTCGATGCGCGACGTCCTAAGTTATCTGTGAATCTTTCGCCCGTGACCCCAGATCAACCCCAAGAAAAGTCCAATTGGACCTTGCCTGGAGGTGTCTTGGCCATGAGCGCTTTCATCGTGATGGCCAGCGAATAGGCCCTTGCTGAAATAACAAAAAGGCCTTCCAGTGTTGAGCTGTAAGGCCTTTTTTGCGCTGCATATTGGCAGCGCATGGCGATATCCAATTACATCGTATCGATAAAACTGCGCAGTTTGTCGCTTCGGCTGGGGTGCTTCAGCTTGCGAAGTGCTTTTGCTTCAATTTGGCGAATGCGCTCGCGCGTGACGTCAAATTGTTTGCCCACTTCTTCAAGCGTGTGGTCGGTTGACATTTCAATGCCAAAACGCATGCGCAGCACTTTGGCTTCACGAGGTGTCAGGCTGTCTAAGATGTCTTTCACTACGTCACGCAGTCCGGCCTGCATGGCAGCATCGATCGGCGCTGTGTTCGCGCTGTCTTCGATGAAGTCACCCAAATGGCTGTCGTCGTCGTCACCGATGGGGGTTTCCATGGAGATAGGCTCTTTGGCAATCTTCATGATCTTGCGAATTTTGTCTTCCGGAATCTCCATCTTCTCGGCCAAGATGCTGGCGTCTGGCTCAAAACCAAACTCCTGCAGGTGCTGACGAGAAATGCGATTCATCTTGTTGATCGTTTCGATCATGTGAACTGGAATACGGATGGTGCGAGCCTGATCGGCAATAGAACGCGTAATAGCCTGACGAATCCACCATGTGGCATAAGTAGAGAACTTATAACCACGGCGGTATTCGAACTTGTCCACAGCCTTCATCAAGCCGATGTTGCCCTCTTGAATCAGGTCAAGGAATTGCAAGCCACGGTTGGTATATTTTTTAGCAATGGAAATCACCAAGCGCAAGTTGGCTTCGATCATCTCTTTCTTGGCGTGGCGTGATGATCGCTCGCCCGCATTCATGCGCTTGTTGATATCTTTCAGTTCATCCAAAGGCACCACCACACGCGATTGCAAGTCTGTCAGCTTTTGCTGCAAGTCTTGAACGGGCGGTATGTTGCGGCCCATGACGGTGCTCCAAGGCTTGCCAGCCGCAGCTTGCTTCTCGATCCACTTCAAATCGAGTAAGTGCGACTTAATGCGCTGGTTGGCTTTGTCACGGCCACTGAAATCAGCAATGAACAAGTCTTGTGGGTAGCCACATTTGTCCACAATGATGCGACGCAATTCGCGTTCTTTCTTGCGCACATCGTCCACATGGCCGCGCACCATGTCGCATAACTTTTCAATGGTTTTGGCCGTAAATCGAATGGTCATCAACTCTTCAGACAATGCGGCTTGCGCCTTCTGATAAGCGGGGGTTCCCCAGCCTTCTTTTTCATAGATCTTGTGAACTTTTTCGAAGAGCTCAGTGATGCGATCGAAGCGCTCCAAGGCTTGATTCTTCAACTCTTCTAATTTTTTGGTTAAAGCTTTTGAGCCACCTTTGCCGTCGTCGTCATCTGACTCATCGAATTCGTCAAAGTCTTCCTCGGCCACATAATCATCGGCTTCGTTGATGTTGGAGAACCCATCTACAACTGTAGAGATGACAATTTTGCCCTCGCGAATTTCACCCGCAAGGCGAAGAATTTCAGCGATGGTGGCAGGCGATGCGCTGATCGCTGTCATCATGTCCATCAAGCCGCCTTCAATGCGCTTGGCAATTTCAATTTCACCTTCGCGTGTGAGCAACTCAACGGTGCCCATTTCGCGCATGTACATGCGAACCGGATCGGTGGTCCGACCGAACTCGCTGTCCACAGTGGAAAGTGCGGCCTCTGCAGCTTCTTCAGCCTCTTCTTCGGTTGAGCCTGTTGGGGCGTTTTCTGTGATGATCAAAGACTCGGCATCGGGCGTTTGTTCATACACTGAAACGCCTAGGTCATTTAAAGTGGCAATCACCACTTCCAGCGTTTCAGCATCAACCAACTTGTCTGGCAAGTGGTCGGAAATTTCACCGTGTGTCAAATAACCACGAGTTTTGCCCAACTTGATCAAAGCCTTGAGGCGTTGACGGCGTTTGGCCATGTCTTCTTCCGATAAGACTGTTTCGTCTAAACCAAACTCTTTCATCAAGGCGCGTTCTTTGGCCTTGCTGATCTTCATGCGAAGCGGTTTGACCTTTTCAGTGGACTCTGCAATGGGCTCACCCGCCAAGTCGTCCTCAATGTCACTCATGTCATCGTGAAGGGGTGCCGCATCTGCTTTCGGCTTTCGGCCACGCTTGGCACCTGCAGTTTGGGCTGCTGGTTCGGGTGCCGTTGTTTTGCCGGGCTTGGCCGCAGGTATTTTGACCGCTGGTGTGACAGCTTTTTTGTCAGCAGCTTTGACAGCTGGCTTGACATCAGGCTTTGTTGCAACTTTGGCTGTAGGTTTAACAGCAGGTTTGGCGGCAGCTTTAACAACAGGTTTAGGGGCCGGCTTGGCGATAGGTTTGGCAGCAATTTTGTGACTGGCTTTTTTGACTTCTGGCTTGACAGTCTTGGCTGGCACCTTCGATGGTGCTTTAGAGGCCATTGTTTTTTTGGATAAGGGCACTGAACTAACTTTCTTGGCCGGTGAGGCAGCTTTGGCAGCAGGCTTTGCGGCTGATTTAGCGACTGGTTTTGCCACTGCTTTGGCAGTTGGCTTGGCAGGCTTTTTGGCAGGAGCCTTCGCAGGTGCTTTGGCTTTGACCGGACTTGTTTTGGTCGTTGCTTTTAGGGCAGGTTTTGCCACAGGTTTGGCAGCCGATTTGGCGGCTGGTTTGGCAACGGATTTGGTAACTTTGCTTGCGACAGACTTGGCTTGTGCTTTAACGGGCTTCTTCGGCTTTTGAGCGGGCATGATGGACCTCAATACTTCAAACTGAATGGAAACAAACGCTGCGCCACAAACTTCTGGCGCGAGAGGAAATGCAAACAAACACCTGTTGGCAGGTGGCTTTAATTGCAAGGACATTGGGGCAAGATGTGTGGGCGAACATTTGGAATGCAGTCCTTGCGGTGATATAGCCGTTCCTTGGAAGGAGGTGCGCTGAGGCGGTGGCCGGGTCCGGAGGTGCTGCTGTCGCTCTTGCCTGAAAATTGGATTATACCCAAACAAGAGTGAAATATCTAATTTATTTCAGTGCTCATGAGGGTTCGCCTGCGTTGATGCAGGTCGCGCCATTTTTGAAAAGCTTCAGGGCTTTGGATGCTTTCAGCCTCTTGGAGCGCTTGCGTTTCGAGTCCTTTGAGGCGGTCGATGAGCATCAGGTTGAGCAGCAGCCTAAGCTCTTTGCGGGCTTCGCCAGGCTCAGACTCTAGGCTGGCTTCAGGCTCATTGGGTTTGTGTGAGCCCATCAGTTTGTCAGCCAAATTTGCGAAGGCAAGTTGACTCAATTCCGACTGCAAGGCGCCCCAAGACAAGGGGCCATGGTCATGGAATTGGCTTTCAATCCAACGCATGAGCTCACCATGTTGTTCTGGTAAATCACACAACAAGGCATGGTCTTCTGCTGACAAGCCATCCCACAAGGCCATGTTGGTAAGAATCAGCCTCACAGCATGGTCTGATCGACTGGCTGGTTGAACTCTGGGGCCAAATGAGGTCATTTGCAGGGTATCTGACCCACCCACCAAGCGCCATTTGCCTTGTGGATCTTGATGCCAAGTTTTACCGTCGGGCCTAGCCCGCGGTTTTTTCTGAAAGCTTGTGTTTCTTGCAGGCTCAAAGGGCGAGGTCATTCCCTCGGGGTCAAAGGGCACGCCTGCCAAACTAGTTGGCTTGCCAGAGACCCCGCTGCCTGCCCCTGCTTGTTGAAGCCAGAGGCCCGCTAACTCCGAAGCTTCAAGTTGGATCAACTGGGCCAATTCAGAAAGTAATTGACGTTTCAAGGCCCCGTCTGGAAGGGCGCGCCACAGCGGGCTGGCATTGCTTGAGAGATGGGCTCGGCCTTCTGCCGATTGCAAATCACATGCTTCCGAGGCAACTTCGATTAAAAACTTGGACAGAGGCGTGGCCGTGGCAACGCAGGCAGAAAAAGCTTCTGAGCCTTTTTCGCGAATGTAGCTGTCGGGGTCGTGCTCTTCAGGTAAGAACAAGAACTTAATGCTTCGCACGTCGGTTGCATAAATCAGTGCGCCATCAAGTGCTTTGCGAGCGGCCCTGCGACCTGCCGCATCTCCGTCAAAACTGAACACCACAGAATCTGTGAATCTGAAAAGTTTTTGAACATGGTCCGGCGTGCAGGCTGTCCCTAAAGTTGCCACCGCATTTGGAAAACCCCATTGGGCCAATGCCACCACATCCATGTAACCCTCTGTCACGAGCACATAGCCTGCCGTGTGAATGCTGTCGCGGGCCTCAAACAGGCCGTACAGTTCGCGGCCTTTGTGAAAGACGGGAGTTTCTGGCGAATTCAAATATTTGGGTGTGCCATCGCCCATGACGCGTCCGCCAAAACCGATGCACTCTCCCTTGATGCTTCGAATCGGAAACATCACTCGGTCTCTGAACCGATCGTATCGCTTGTCATCTTCCTCGTTCACGATGACCAAACCGCTCTCAGCCAAAAGTGGATCGTCGTATTCAGGAAAAACACTTGCCAAGCTGCGCCAACCTTCAGGTGCATAACCCAAACCAAATCGTTTTGCAATTTGTCCAGAGAGGCCGCGCCCTTTCAAATAAGCTACAGCATTGGGTGCATTTTTCAAATGTTGCTGATATGCGCTGGCCGCTTTCTCCAACATATCGCTCAGGCTGGCTTGTTTTTGTTTTTGAGCAGCAGCAATAGCCCTGTCTTGTGGAGAGATGTCCTCTTCAGGCACAACCATGCCCGTTTGTTGCGCCAGATCTTTCACGGCTTCAATGAAGCTCATGCCCGCATGGTCCATGAGGAAACCAATGGCATTGCCATTTTTACCGCAGCCGAAGCAATGGAAAAATTGTTTGGTGGGGCTGACTGTGAAGCTGGGAGATTTTTCGCCGTGAAATGGGCAGAGTCCCATGAAATTGGCGCCACCTTTTTTCAGCTGAACAAAACGGCCAACGACCTCCACCACATCAATGCGTGATAGAAGTTCTTGGATAAAGGACTGAGGAATGGCCACCTTGGTATTTTGGCCCAAGTTAAGGCGATATTGAATAAAAAAAAGCCCTGCAGAGCAGGGCTTTTTTGAGGGGCTGAAAAATCAAGCGATCTTCTTTTTGGCCTTAGACTTTTTCTTTTTAGCGGTCTTTTTGGCAGCCTTGGGCGCTTCAGCTGCTGGCTTGGCTGCAGAAGCCGCAGCGGGTGCCGCTGCTGGCGCAGAGGGTGCTACCGCGGGGGCCGCGGGAACAACAGGGGCTGTAGGTGCTGCAGTTTGAGCCACAGCGGCTAAAGCAGAAATGCTCAATAAGCCAGTAAGGATGATTTTGTACATGTAGTTTCCTTTTTGAAGACAGCTTCAGGATACAACGAAAGAGTCAGCCAACGGCCTGACTTCAATCAATATTCAGGGTGTGCACCCCAAAGCTACCCGATTTTTTGTCAGCAAAATAATGCTGCAAAGTTTCTTGCACGGTTCTAAAGGCCAGCTCTTCCCAAGGAATCTCTGCTTCAGAAAACATTCGGGCCTCTTGCGTTTCAAAACCAGGGTCGAATTGCTCGTTCTCCAACTGAGCCAAGAAGTAGAGGTGAACCTGGCCGACACGGGGTACGCTCATGACTGAAAAAAGCGGGCCCATTTTGAAATGCGCGCCAGCTTCTTCTGTCGTTTCACGTGCGGCGCCTTCCGCAGTGCTTTCACCGAGTTCCATGAAGCCGGCAGGAAGCGTCCATTTGCCTTTTCGGGGTTCTATGTTTCGCTTGCAAAGCAACACACGTTCCCCAAAGCTAGGAATGGTGCCCACAACATTGAGTGGATTTTCATAATGCACCAAGTGACATTGGGTGCAGATGGCGCGTTGCTTGGTGTCACCATCATCGGGCAGCCGATACACAACCGCCGAGCCACAGGCTCGGCAGTGTTTGATCAGCTGTTTTTGAAAGCTCAAGCCTTTTTCGCTGGTGCTTTGGCTGCTGGCGCTTTGGCGTGCTTCTCGATCAATGCGCGGGCTGTGTCGATCAACTTACGGCCGTCAAAGCCACGCTTGTTCATGTCCTCAATCCACTCTACTTCGAGTGCGCGAGATTTGCGACGGAACTCTTGGGCTTCTGCGGGGCCAACGGTAAAGATGGCATTGTTTCGATCGCTGGCTGATTTACAGCCAGCCACATCGCCTTCTTGTTGAACTTTGCCCAACCAGCCTGAAGTTTCCAGACCGCTGTTGTTGTCAATGATCTTTTTCAGATCGGGTGGCAAGGAGTTGTATTTGGCTTTGTTCATGGCCATCACAAACGTGGTGGTGTACAAGCAGCCACCAGCAGGATCAAACTCGGCATGGAACTTGGTCAGCTCGTTGACCTTGACGGCTGGCACGACTTCCCAAGGAATGACGGCGCCATTGATGGTGCCTTTTGACAGCGCATCAGGAATACCAGGCAATGGCATGCCGACAGGCGTGGCTCCAAGCGCGCCCATCAATTTGGTTACTTGTCGGGTCGGGGCTCGCATTTTCAAGCCCTTCATGTCTGCCACACTTTTCACGGGTTTGTCGACTGTGTGGATGGCGCCAGGGCCGTGAACTTGCAAGGCAATTAACTGGGTATCCTTGAATTCATCGGGAGCCATGGTTTGCACATATTCCCAATAGGCTTTGGATGTGGCTTCTGCATTGTTCATCATGAAGGGCAACTCAAACACCTCCACTCTCGGAAAGCGACCTGCGGTGTTGCCAGGCAAAGTCCAAACGACGTCGACCACGCCATCACGGGCTTGGTCGTACAACTGCACAGGCGTACCGCCCAATTGCATGGCGGGGTATGCTTCAAATTTGATGCGACCGCCAGACTCTTGTTCGACCTTGTTCATCCATGCTTTGTGCATGTTCAGCCAGACATTGGACTGAGGCGCCATGAAGGTGTGAAACTTCAGCGTGACAGTTTGCTGGGCAAAACCTGTAATGGCTGGCGCTGCAATAGCAACTGCAGCACCTGACTTTAAGAGCGAGCGACGTTTGATCATGGATGTCTCCAAATAATGATGGCTGAATGTTAACGGAACAAAGCCTGAAAAAGAGGGTTCAAATCAAGCAACGTACTGAATCAACCACAGGGAAATCCCGGGGAAGAACAGCAAAAGGGTGGTTCTGATGGTGTCGCTGATGAGGAAGGGCATGACGCCTTTGTAACTTTCAGATATGGGCACATCCTTGGCCATGCTGTTGACAACATAAACATTCAAACCCACCGGCGGTGCCAACATGCCAAATCCTACGGTCATGAGCACCATGATCCCAAACCAAATGGCGGTGGGTTCCTTGGCCATGCCAAAGTCTAGCCCCATGATCATGGGGAAGAAAATGGGGATGGTGAGCAAAATCATGCTGAGCTCGTCCATGACGGCGCCAAGCACCACATAAAAAAGCAAGACGGCCGTGACGACCATCAAGGGTGAGAGCCCCCATCCGCCCACTACTTCGGCCAACTGATTCGGCACTTGTGTCAAGGCCAGGGAAGAGTTCATGACATCCGCACCAATGAAAATCATGAAGATCATGGCCGAGCTTTCTGCCGTTGCATAAAAGCAAAGCTTGAACTTGGCCCAAGTGATTTCTCGCTTGAGCAAGGCTGCCACAAAAGTTGAAGCTGCGCCTACGCCGGCGCCTTCAGTGGGTGTGAAATAACCGCCGTAAATGCCGCCAAACACAATCACAAAGATGGTCGCAATGGGCGCAATACCAGCGAGGGCTGCCAAGGAAAATCTCTCAATGTCGTCATCTACTTCGGGCGCTTGCCCAGGGACCACGCGCACATAAATAGCGATGGCAACCATGTAACCCAGCATGGCAATCAGGCCTGGCACCATGGCGGCCGCAAACAGCTTGGCAATGTTTTGTTCAGTCAAGATGGCATAAATGACCAAAGGGACCGATGGGGGAATCAAAATACCCAAGGTACCGCCCGCTGCCAAAGTGCCAGTCGACAATCGACCAGAGTAGCCATGTCGTTTCATCTCTGGCAACGCTACGCCCGTGATGGTGGCAGCAGTGGCAACAGAGGAACCGCAAATGGAGCCAAAGGCGGCACTGGCCAAAACGGCGGCCATGGCCAAACCCCCTTTAAAGCGCCCCATGACGCTGGCCGCAAATTGAAACAAGGCTTTGCTGATGCCACCTTGGGTTGCAAAATGGCCCATCAAAATGAACAAAGGAATGACCGACAGGTCATAACTTGCAAATCGCGCGAAGGCCAAGTTATTCAGAAAACTGGAGTAAGGACCCCAACCCGTTTGAATCAGATAGCCTAAGGTGCCCGCTGCAAACATCGAGACAGCAATAGGCACTCTGATGGCCATCAGAATGAGCATGGCACCAAAAATAATCAAGCACAGTGTGAGGGCGCTCATGCAGAGGCTCCTTCGGTACTTGTGAACTTCTCTCCCACGATGGCTTGTGCCAAAGCGATGACAGCACTCAAGGCCAAGGGAGGCGTCATGGCGGCGTACACAATCCATTCTGGAAAGCCCAACATCATGGAGCCCGATTGCGAAACCCATGCATTCATGCCGCCCAAGTAGGTTCGCCAAGCGATCAAGGCAAATGCAGCGGCCATGAACAAAGCGCCTAATCTATCGAGTTGGGCAGTGGTGGCCTCACTGGCCTTGGATGTAAAAAAGTCCACAATGATGTTGGCCTTTTTGAACTGGCACATTGGCATGAACAATGCGATGGCAGCCCCTGTTGCGACACCTGTCAATTCAAAGTCACCCACGATGGTTTGACCCGTTGTGTTTCGACCAATCAGGCTGTAGCACGTCATCAAAGTAATGAACGTGAGCAATGCCCCCGATACGATGCTGCAAAACTTGGCCAGCAATTCGAGTATTTTCAATGTCGACTCCCAAAAAAGGGGATTGGCTCCCCTTCGTATCTTGTGATTATTTGGCCGGATCGACCTTGACAGTCAAAGTCCCTAGGCCGGCAACGCGGCCAACCAATGTATCGCCAGCCACCACAGCGGCAACGCCTTCAGGGGTACCTGTGTAAATCAAATCGCCAGCTTGCAATTCCCATGCGGCTGACAAATGTTCAATGGTTTCGGCCACATTCCAAATGAGCTTGGCAACATGGCTGGTTTGACGAACTGCGCCATTGACCAGAAGATCAATTTCAGCATGGTTTACATCGCCAGCCTTCTCGATTGGTGTGATGGGGCCGATAGGGGCTGAATGGTCAAATGCTTTGCCAATGCACCAAGGACGTCCTTGCTTTTTCATGTCGTTTTGCAAATCGCGACGTGTCATGTCAAGCCCAACGGCATAACCAAAGATGTGTTTATCGGCATCTGCTGCTTTGATGTTACGGCCGCCTTTACCAATGGCAACAACCAATTCAATTTCGTGATGGAAATTCTGTGTCAAGCTGGGATAGGGCATGTGGCCTGTCTCGCCTTCGTTGACAACCACCAGTGCGTCAGTGGGTTTTAAAAAGAAAAAAGGTGGCTCGCGCCCAGTGAAACCCATTTCCTTGGCGTGCTCTTCGTAATTGCGACCGACGCAATAAATGCGGCGTGCTGGATAACGTTCAGCACGGCCCAAGACGGGCACGGAGACCACGGGGGCGGGTGAGAAAACAAAGCTCATAAAAACCTTTCAATTAAAGCCAATTTGACACACTCACGTTCAATTTTCATAAGTATACTTATTAATTGACGAATCTGTCACAAACCTTTGATGATAGTCCTATGAACAAGAGTTTTGATTTTGCGAAGGCGCCAGGCCATTTGGTTCGCCGAGCCCAGCAAATTGCGGTGGCTTTGTTCATGGCCGAATTGGCGAAAGAGGATGTCACACCCGTTCAATTTGCCATTTTGAATGCCGTGATGGACATCCCTGGCATTGATCAAATCACTTTGGCAGGACGAGTTGCCTTTGATGCTGCGACATCTGGTTCTGTCATAGGACGCTTGGAAACCAAAGGATGGATCAAGCGAGAACCGCATCCAATCGATCGTCGAAGAAAGCTGTTGTGGTTAACCCCGTCGGGTCATGCAGCTACACTGCAAATGAAAACAGCCGTGGAGCGTGTTCAAGCAAATTTACTTAAGCCCCTCAGCCAAGAAGAATCGCAGCAACTGATGGTATTGCTATCCAAGTTGGTGGCAGGTCATGAATTAGAGGCTCCTTGAATTGGGCAGATGCCAGTTAGCTTTTGTAAGTCAGCACAAAATGTTCAACCACTGGCGGCGCCGCAAAGAAAGGACCCACGATGGCACGCCACTCGGTGAATAACGGTGACTCTCTAAAACCGATGGTGTGATCTTCCAGGGTGTCCCAGAAAATTTGCAAAACAAATCGGTCAGGGCTTTCAATCCCTTGATTGACCTTCGCCCCTTGGAAGCCATTGGCCTTAGAGGCAACGGTCTGAAGTCCGCGGGCAATGGCCTCTTTAAACTCAGCCTCTTGGCCCGCTTTGATGCGAATGTCTGCTAGTTCAAGAATCATGATGTTCCTAGTTTGAAAAAGAAATTTTGAAATTATGTTCTGCGCTGTTTGGCAATCCACAGAACAAGTGCAACAAAAGCCAAACTCACAATGCTCAATGCAAAACTGCTGGCAGCCCAAAAAGTACTGACCTCAGGACGGCTGCTCAAAGGGCCAATTCCATGATACGCCCAAACATAAGCACCCCAAAGACCAACACCCCACAACATGATGCTGTAAATGAACAAGGGCAGAAGTGTCATTCTGTAACACCTCAAT
The DNA here is from genome assembly GCA_947464665.1 of Comamonadaceae bacterium. Taxonomy (GTDB): domain Bacteria; phylum Pseudomonadota; class Gammaproteobacteria; order Burkholderiales; family Burkholderiaceae_C; genus Limnohabitans_A. Next base: position 2,767 of record CANHXV010000033.1, on the reverse strand, counting down.
ATGAATGCACACACAGCTTGAAGGGCGTCGACCACATGGTTAAGCGCAACCCATCCCAGCACTGAACTTGCAGCCAAGATGACCGCGGCATCAGTTGAAAATAAGCTTGCTAAAGGATCCTTGCCAAAAGCCAACGCGCAGCTCAGCAGCAAGGCCAGTGCCAAAGTTAACTTCAACCCCGTATGGGCTGCTTTTTCTGCATGAAGTGGTTTGTTGGCACCAATCCAATAGCCAACCCTAGCACTGCAAGCGATCCCAAGTGACAATGGCACCATGTACAGCAAAGTTGCAATGCTAGATGCAATTTGGTGACTGGCTGATGCGATCACTCCTTGCCTAGAGATGAACAGCGCCATCATGGCGAAGGCAGTGACTTCCACCATCACAGACAATGCTGCAGGTACGCCCAAGCGCAAAAACGCGCGGATCATTTTCCAGTCGGGCGCTTCCAACGGCTCCCATAGTTTGAATTCTTGATAAACCTTTTGGTAGCGCAAAAAATAAAGGCCCATCAACATGAGCCAAGTGTTAACGACCAAAGTAGCCCACGCGCAGCCAACGAGGCCTTGCGCTTGAATGCCCCAGCCACCCAAGGTGAACCACATGGAAAGGGGAATTTTGATGCCCAAAGAAGCGATTTGAAGTGCCGTGACCCAAAGCGGCATTCCCAGGCTTTGGTTCAGTGTTGAATACATTCGAAACAGCAGAGAAGGGCCAACCGCTATTGCCAGAACCTGAAGGTAGTCTCGCACATCATTTTGCAAAACTGCAGGCACGCCAGTGGCATTCAACCAAGGATCGGGAAACAGCAGGGCCAAAGTACCCAACAGACTGACCAACAGGCACAAGTACAAGGCCTGACGCACGGATTGACCCAGCGCCACATGCGACCCAGCGCCGCGAAGTTCTGCCCAAACCGGTAGCAGCGCCGTGATCAATCCATTCAAGGCTACATAGATGCTGATGTAAATGGCCGAACCCACCGACAAAGCCGCCAGGGCAGAAGCGTTGTAGTGTCCAGCAATCAGGGTGTCTGCAACACCAAAAGCCATCACTGCCAATTGCCCCACTAAAACCGTACCAGAGTGGCGAATGATAGTGCGCGATTCAAACATGCCGTAATTCGCGCTCAGGGTTTGGCAGTGACAGGGGTCGACAGGGCTCTGAACAAGACAATGTCTTCGTTGTTGTCTGATGGGCGGCGCACTGTGGCGTGTTGTGTCCAGCCGCTGGCATCCACATCTTGGTTGAATGTTGCAAGTGCCTGCGTGTCGACAATAAGCCAAGCACATTGGCTTGAGTCTGTCGATTTGTTTTCAGCGCGCGTTGCAATTGGGATCAGTTTGAGATTGCCATGAAATTGAAATGCTGCGCCTTGCGCTTTGGTCAATCCATGGTAATGAACACAGTCTGTTGCGCCCATCATGCTACGGACTTTGTTGACTAGGGGTGCGTAGCTTCGACCGAAATCAAGCAAAGGCAGCCAAAGTGTCATGACCAAAAGCCAACACAAAACAGCACCACTGGCAGGCAGCACCATGCTCTTCCAAAGGGCGGAACGATGCCTGCCGGCGCGCCATCTCACGAGGCTGGCCCAACCCAGTGTTGCCAAGATTGCGATGACGAAGGCCGTCATAGAGAACTGGAGAATAAAACCTGGCGCAAGTCGGGCCACGTTGATGGCAGGTTGTGCTGGAAAGCCAGTTTGCATGGAAAGCCAGACCGTCCAAATGATCAGAGCACCCACACTGAAAAAGAGCAAGGTAAACCAATCAATGAAAGCACTGACGCTGCGTTTCAAAGTGGGCAATGCAAATGCGGCCAATGTGGCCAATGCAGGCAAACTGATCAGCAGCGCACGATCACTCAAACCCGACATCCATGTAGTGGCGATGGCAACAAACACAAACCAAAGCGGCAAAGACAAATGGGGATTGGTCGAAAAACTTTTGAGTTGATATCGCCAACGCCAAAGTGTCCAAAGAGCCAAGGGCCAAGCAGGCCATGTGAACCACAAAAGCAAACGCGCCATGGCCTTGATTTCAAACAAATGAGAAGACGCAATACGCCATCGCCACAAGTCCAAGCCACTGCTGATGGCTGCAGCAGCAAGGCAGAAGATCAAGACCCAAGCCACATCGACTTTTCGAACGCGCATAGAGTGTGGCTGGCCTGCATCCAAAGCGATCACAATGGCGCCGCCTGCTCCCAAAAGAATTGCCAGTGCGGGTGCGCCTGAAAGCGCCAGGCCAAAGATGGCAAGTGCAGCGCAGAAAAGCGAGGCCATCCTTTTGCGAGCCAAGTTGGCCAACGCAAAAAAGAGCAAAGCAGAAAAAGAAAGTTGTGCGAGTGCGGGGGTGGCTTCGTGTGAAAGTCTGGCCAAGCCCAAGCAAGCAAGCAATGCAAGCAATCCGCCATCAGCAATAGCCCTCGCATAGTCTGCTGGTTTGGCTTCACCGCCAAATGCAAAGCTCACGGGTTGTGCCGCCGGTGTGCGTGCAAGTGCGTAAACACCATACCAAGTGGCAGCCAGCGTGAGGCTCAGCAAGGCAATAAAGGGCAATTGTGCGGCAGTGTCAATGGGCAGCCCCTTGGGCGCCAATTGAATGGCCCAAGCACCAAGCCAATACGGCAACAGGGCCGCACCATTGTCTGTTTGTCCAAGCAGCGTTGGCTTTAACCACGCCACCGTTTCTGAGCCAAGCGATTGCGCCAAATTGAACATGAAGCCAAAGGCTTCCATGTCATCGGCTTTCCAAGGCGTCCG
>CANHXV010000032.1 GCA_947464665.1 Comamonadaceae bacterium | reverse complement strand
AGGCGATTGGTTTCGCCGCTCATTGCGCTTGGCACCACCACCATTTGGTGGCCAGCCTTAGCCCATTTGGCGACGCGTTTGGCCACATTTCGGATGCGCTCCGTAGAGCCCATTGAAGTGCCACCGTATTTGTGAACGATCAGTGCCATTTTTAAATTTATAAAAAGGAAATTCCAGCAAAACCCGTCAATTGTACTCGGGAGAACCCTAGATTTGAAGGGATTTAAGAGGCTAAAGCTGATCGGACCAAGCCAAGACCTGCCCATCTCTTAAAGCATAGCCTCGCCCCACCTTCAATCGCAATTGATGGCCGCGAGTGATGCAAGCCGCAATTTGCGACAACAATTCGCTCATTTGGACGGTGCTCGGCGTGGTTTGGTGGTGCACCTTCAGCCAATGCCGAAGCACCAAAGACTGCCTGGCTGAACTGAGTTGCTGCAAGGACTTGATGTTGAGCCCACCTGAAGCCATCAGGATAGACAAATCAGCAGCAGCCACCTCGTTCAAAATTTCTTGTGCTTCTGCAGCATGAGCCGCACTTCTAGAAAAGGTGTCCCTGAACTGGGGAAAAGCACGCTCCAAAGCTGGCAACAATTGCGCACGAATTCGGTTGCGGGTAAATTGCTCGTCTTGATTTGTGAGGTCTTCTACCCACATTACTTCAGCATGCTTGAGGTATTCACGCAAGTTTGCACCAGGCACACTTAACAAAGGTCGATGCCAACGCAAACCATCTCGCACCCATTCCGAAGGCATGCTGGCCAAGCCAGGCAATCCAGCACCACGTGACAGCGCCAGCAACAAGGTTTCTACTTGATCATCGGCATGTTGCCCCACAGCAATGTCTTTCACACCCTGCAATAAAGGATTCGCGCGAATTGTTTCACTCAGCGCGAAATACCGCGCTTTTCTGGCAGCGTCTTCAGGACTCTGACCCGTTTCGTGTTTGGCATTGACTTTGCAAAGCACCAGGGGCACTTGCAATTTTTCACACAAAGCTTGGCAGTGGCTCGCAAACTTATCAGCATCAGTTTGCAAACCATGGTGAATGTGGATGGCCCTAACCTGCCCTGGCCATTGCCTGACACAAGCCACTAGCAAAGCGGTGGAATCTGCACCACCGCTGAAGGCAACGGCCATAGGGAGCTCGGGCTGAAAACTGAGCGCAAGCAAACCCGCACCCAGATTCGCAGAATTATTTGCCGGCTTTGGTGTCTGTGAAACGGCCATAGCTTTGCAATCGCTCGTAGCGACGGTCGACCAATTCTTTGGGTTTCAAATCGGTCACCTGACGCCACGCATCTCCCAAAGCACGCTTCAAAAATGCTGCCATTTGAGCTGGGTCGCGATGCGCACCCCCGACCGGTTCGTTCACAATTTTGTCGACCAAATTCAAAGCTTTTAAACGGTGGGCGGTAATGCCAAGCGCCTCAGCCGCTTCCTCAGCTTTGTCAGAGGTTTTCCACAAAATGGAGGCGCAACCTTCTGGACTGATGACGGAATAAACAGAGTACTGAAGCATGAGCACTGAATCAGCCACAGAGATAGCCAATGCGCCGCCCGAGCCCCCTTCACCGATGATGGTGGTGATGATGGGTACCTCAAGTTGCGCCATTTCAAAAATGTTGCGACCGATGGCTTCTGACTGGCTGCGTTCTTCGGCATCAATGCCTGGATAAGCGCCAGGCGTGTCGACAAAGGTGAACACGGGCAGCTTGAATTTTTCTGCAGTCTTCATGAGACGCAGCGCTTTGCGATAGCCCTCTGGCTTGCTCATGCCAAAGTTGCGCTGCGTACGTTCTTTGGTATCACGGCCCTTTTGATGACCGAGCACCATACAGGGTGATCCATTGAAGCGGGCCAATCCACCCACAATAGACAAGTCGTCTGCGAAGTGGCGGTCGCCGTGCATTTCCACAAAATCTGTGAAAATTTCGCGAATGTAATCCAGTGTGTAGGGGCGCTCAGGATGACGGGCTATTTTGGTAATTTGCCAAGCCGTCAAGTCTGAGTAAATGTCTTTGGTCAGCTGTTGGCTCTTTTTACTTAGCTGGTCAATTTCTTCGGAAATATCAACGGCTGATTCGCTTTGCACATAGCGAAGTTCTTCAATTTTTCCTTCAAGCTCTGCCACTGGCTGCTCAAAGTCTAGGAATGTGCGCTTGGCCAAAATGGGCCTCCTTTGTCTAGCTCAATACTCAACCGGTAAGGGATCAAGAGAACGCCAAATATACCAAGTTGCAACCGTGCTGTAGGGTTGCCACGCTTGTGCGACCTCGCGAGCATCGCTGCGGCTCACGGGTTCGCCAGAAAAATAGTTCTTGCTGATACCATTGATCAAGCCCACATCGTCGAGGGGCAAGACATTGGGACGCATCAGGTGAAAGATCAAAAACATCTCGGCCGTCCAACGACCAATGCCCCGAATAGCCACCAATTCATCGATGATGGCGTCATCATCCATCTGCTGCCATTCTTTGACGCTGACATTTTTGCCATGGAAATTAAGCGCCAAATCAACCAAATATTCAACTTTGCGAGCAGACAAACCTGCCGCCCGCATGTCATCTACTTTCAATTTCAACACACCTGCAGGCGTGATTTTTTTGTTCAAAGCAGCAAATTTATTCCATACCGATTGAGCAGCTTTGACTGAAATTTGCTGTCCCACAATGCTGCGCGCCAAAGTAACAAAAGCATCTCCGCGCGAGACCAAACAGGCATCGCCAAACTGAGGAATCAAACGCTTCATCACCCTGTCTTTTTTTGAAAGATGCGCGCAAGCTGCAGCCCAATACTCTGGTGTCATCAGATCATCGCTAGGGTTCATTGAGCAGCCTCCCAAGTGGTGCCTGAAGCCGAATCTTTGAGCTCGATGCCCTGCTCTAGCAAGAACTTGCGAATGCGATCGGCTTCGGCAAAATTCTTGGCTGCCTTGGCATTTGCTCGAGCCTGGATGTGAGCCTGAATAGCTACTTCGTCCAGTCCCGCACCGGCTTGTAGGTAAGCAACAGGGTCATTTTGCAAGATACCCAAAATGCCGCCCAGCGCTTTCAACAAGCCAGCTTGTTCAGCAGACTTGCTGCGATTGACTTCGCCTGCCAAATCAAACAAAACGGCCACTGCTTCGGGCGTACCAAAGTCTTCGTCCATGGCTGCTTTGAAACGGGCCGCATGCGAGTTGGCCCAATCAATTTGCACATTGGTGGGCGTAGCCGCTTGCAAGGCTGTGTAGAGCCGCTTCAGGCCACTTCGCGCATCGTTCAAATTTTGGTCGGAGTAATTCAAAGATGTTCTGTAATGGCTTCTGACTAAATAGAAACGCACCGTTTCAGCATCGAAAGACTTCAGAACATCTCGGATTGTGAAAAAATTGCCCAAACTTTTGGACATTTTTTCATTGTCAATGTTGATGAACCCGTTGTGCATCCAGAACTGCGCAAACTTTTGACCGGTCGCGCCTTCGCTCTGGGCAATTTCGTTTTCATGGTGCGGGAATTGCAGGTCAGCACCACCTGCATGAATGTCAAAACTGTCGCCGAGCATTTGGCAAGCCATGGCCGAGCACTCAATGTGCCATCCCGGGCGGCCAGGGCCAAATGCACTGTCCCATTTGACGTCAGCAGGCTCTGAGGCTTTAGCACCCTTCCACAACACAAAATCAAGCGGGTCTTCCTTGCCATCCAAGACTGCGACGCGTTCTCCTGCGTGCAATTCGTCAAGTGATTTGCCAGACAACTTGCCATAACCTGGAAACTTGCGTACCGCATAATTCACATCGCCATGGGAGGTTCGATAGGCCAGGCCCTTCTCTTCTAAGACACCAATCATGTGAAGCATTTGCGGCACAAACTCTGTGGCACGAGGTTCGGAAGTAGGTCGGGCGATGCCCAACGCATCAAAGTCTTCATGCATGGCATCAACCATGCGATTCGTAAGGGCTCGAATGGATTCTCCATTTTCAACAGCACGCTTGATTATTTTGTCGTCAATGTCGGTGATGTTTCGTATGTGAGTGACCTTGTAACCACTGACTTTGAGCCACCGCTGAACCACATCAAAAGCCACGTTAGATCTGGCATGCCCAACATGACAATAATCAAATACCGTCATGCCGCAGACGTACATCCGAACGTGACCCGCATCTAATGGGGTGAATTTTTCAACCGCTCTGGACAGCGTGTTGTAAATGCGCAAGCTCATGGAATACAGTATTTTTCTTTGACGGGTGCAAAAAGGGGCCGCAGCCCCATTGATGTTGCAAAGTGCAGCCTTGGCAGAGGCCTCCGTTACAATTTGGCTCAGTATAAGGCCCAAATAAGTCGCTGACAAAATCCAACTTGAGATCTAATCTAGCCCTGACCAAGCCATTTAGCCAGCATTTCACATCTCAAAATTAATCCACATGTCTCCCCATAGGGTTCTTTCTAGTTTTTTAACCATCTTGCTCTGCTTCGGCAGTGGCCTGACTTGGGCCAATGGCAGCGCGGAAATTGAAGAACTCATCAGAAACAAGCAATGGACCTTGGCTGAGCAAAAGCTGCAATTGGCCATCAAGCAAACTACCCAAACGCCAGCTACTACCGTTTCGCCACAGTTTCGCTTCATGAGCAGTCAAATTTTGGCGGGTCAAGGGCAGCTTACCCAAGCCATCCAAGAACTTCAAGCCTTGATTCAGGAGTTCCCTGAACTCCCCGAGCCTTACAACAATTTGGGCGTGCTTTATGCTGCGCAGGGGCAATATGATGCAGCCTTGACAGCCTTCACTTCGGCCATTCAAGCTCGGCCCAACTACAAAATTGCACATCAAAATTTAGGAGACTTGTACACGGCCATGGCCCAACAAGCCTTTTCACGAGCCAAAGACGTCAAAGAAGGCTCTGGCCTGTTGCCTTTGCCAGCTCCCTCGGCGGTCACGACCCCCACAACCAAAACACAAAGCTTGCGTTAATTGCCATGACTTCCAACCTTTTTCGCCAAAACATACTGGCCCTTTGCAGCGCATGGGCGTTGACCTTGGGTATGGGCATGTCGCCTTCGCAGAGCCAGGCTCAAGAAGCACCGAAAGTCAAAATTGCCACCAACATGGGCGATATCATGGTGGAGCTCTATCCCGACAAAGCGCCTAAAACAGTGGCCAACTTTCTTCAGTATGTCAAAGACAAACACTACAACGGCACCATTTTTCACAGGGTCATCGCCAATTTCATGGTTCAGGGTGGGGGCTATGATGCCCAATACAAAGAACGCCCAACCAGAGCGCCCGTTCAGCACGAGGGCAGGCAGGCAATGGTCGCGGGCTTGAAAAATCAGCCCGGTTTTTTGGCCATGGCCAGAACCAACGACCCCCAATCCGCTACAGCGCAGTTTTTCATCAACACCGCTGACAATGCTTTTCTAGACCCCACCCTCATCCCAGATGGCGATCCCGTCAAACGCTTTGAATACCGCGGGCAGATCTACGAAAACGTGCCGCGAGAGAACTTGCTCAATGCCCTTCAACTTTTCGGTTATACGGTTTTTGGCAAAGTCACCTCTGGTATGGATGTCGTGGATAAAATCAGACTCACGCCAACAGGCATGGGCGGCCCTTTTAGAACAGATGTTCCGAAAACGCCCGTAGTCATTCTTTCAATCACTTTAGTGCAATCACCATGAGCAATCCTCAAGTCGAACTCCACATCGCCGGCAAAGGCGTCATCCTCATTGAACTCAACGCTGAAAAAGCGCCCTTGAGTGTTGAAAACTTCCTGAACTACGTGAACAAGGGACATTATGACAACACGATTTTTCACCGCGTCATTCCTGGCTTCATGATTCAAGGCGGTGGCTTTGAACCCAACATGGAACAAAAACATTCCGATGCAGCCATTCAAAACGAAGGCAATAATGGTTTGAAAAATACGAAGTACACATTGGCCATGGCTCGCACGCAAGCACCCCACTCCGCCACCGCACAGTTCTTCATTAACACCGCCGATAATGAATTTTTGAACCACACTGCACCTTCACTGCAAGGCTGGGGCTATGCCGTGTTTGCACATGTCGTGTCTGGCACCGACATTGTGGACAGCATTGAAGGTGTCCAAACTGGCCGAAATGGCTTTCATGACGACGTGCCCAAAGAACCCATCATCATTAAGAAGGCCGTCGCGCTTTAATTTTCGCGCTACGCCATTTCCATGATTGCAACCGTGTTGCCACTTCAGGTATTTGAAGCACCTGAAACTTGGCGCACGGTTGATTTCATTTCTGATTTGCATTTGCAAGAAAATGAAACTGCCACATTTGAAGTTTGGCAAGCCTATATGCAAAATACGACCGCTGATGCGGTCTTTATTTTGGGCGATCTGTTTGAGGTTTGGGTAGGTGACGATGCCGCCGATCAACACGTCTTTCTTCAAAAATGCGCCGCAGTCTTAAAGGCTTGCGCATCGAAGAGACAGGTGGCTTTTATGCGGGGTAACCGTGATTTTTTGGTCGGCTCCGCGTTCCTCAATAAATGCCATGTCCTTGATCTGCAAGACCCCACGGTGCTCAACTTTGCATCTCAAAAATGGCTCTTGTCCCACGGTGACGCGGGCTGTTTAGGCGATAAAGACTACCAAAGCTTTCGACAAGTGGTCAGGCAAGCACACTGGCAAGAGGACTTCTTGGCCAAGACATTGACCGAGAGGGAGAGCATTGCCAGGCAGCTTCGATCGCAAAGCGAAATTCTTAAAAAAAATTCAAGCGCAGTTTATGCCGACGTGGCCGATGAATGGTCGACACAGATGCTTCAAGAAGCTGGCGCCACATGCCTGGTTCATGGTCATACCCATCGGCCTGCGCTTCACAGTTTGAGTGAAGCGCCGTTGATGCAGCGCTACGTTTTAAGTGACTGGGATGCTGCGTCAATAAGGCCGCGCGCAGAAGTACTGCGCTGGCATGTTGAGGGGAAAGTTGAACGTATCAACTTACTAAGCTGAGTTTCAGCTTTGGCTTTCCAGCCATGGCTGAAGCCCTCTTTACTTTTAGCTGCGCAACAAATTCTTCAAGGCATTTTGAAAACGTCGCGCCAACTTGGGGTCATGCGCCGAAGACAAAATTGCCGTAACATCCAAGGCCCAAGTTTCCTCAGGGCCTGGTTGATTTTTTCGAGTGAGCAACTGAAGTTGCAATGCACGTCGCTCATTCAAATTCTCTGCAGGCGTTGGCACTTCTGCAGCCATCTCCAAGCGCAAAATGGCTTCGCCCGAATTGGCTGTAGGAGCCTGGCTAACGGCTTGTGACCAAGCAGACCTTGCTGCAGCGTTCACATTGCGACCCAAATCTTGTGCCGCGGGCACCAAGTCGGCTTGGCGCTTTTCCCACGCAGCGAGCAAGTGAGTTAATGACTCGCCATGCGCCTGAGCAGCCAGCTTGCGCAAAGCCATTTCAGCGTGCTCCATGGCGTCCCGCTGAGCTCTGAACGCAGCATCACCAAGGCGAGGGCCGCGATCTTCACGCTCTGGGCGATCACCACGCTCAAAGCGGCCTCCACCCTTATCGCCAAAACCACCTTTGTCAGAACGCGGTGCGCCTTTGCCATCTCTGCGATCGCTAGGCCCACCGCGACCTACCGAAGCTGGTACCGATTTCTTTTGGCCGGGTCGATCATCGCCGCGCATGGCCACCAAAGGGCGAGCGGGTTTCGGGACTTCAACAGGCTTGACGGGCTGGGCGGCTTCAACCGAGGCAGAATCAGTTTCAACGGCATTGGATTGCGCTTCCCTTAATTCTTCTGAAGCCGTTTCACCAGCAGCTGAATCATGAGCTGATTGTGCCGTCTCGGGCTTGGTAGGCACCGCAGCCTTTGGCGCAGCCAACACTTCGGCATTGGCCTTGGCTTGCCCTTTCAGTGCTGCATCCAAAGCGGCCATGGCTGCTTTGATTTTTTGAACATCGCCAGAGGCATTGGCTTCTTTCAACGCATTGGATGCATCGAGCACCATGCGGTCGTGGGCCGACATGGGCGCATTTGAAGCATGCTCACGGAAGCTGGTCTTGCGACTGAACGCATCATCAATGGGCTTGCGAAAAGCCTCCCACATTTTTTGCTCAAGGCGGCGATCCATGGGAACGCTTTGCGCTTCGGTTTGCCAGCTTTGCTGCAAGGCCTTGACGGCATCGACCCGCAAAAGAGGCGCGGCCCCCAGTTGTTCAGCCTCTGCAATCAAAGCTTGTCGCCTTGCCGTGCTGGCTCTTTGTGCAGCTTCCAAAGGTGCAGCTGCGTCATGCAGCGCCTGCTTCCAAAGAGGTTGTAGTTCTGCAAAGGCTTTCTCACTCAAATGACCCGCAGAGCGCCAACGATCTCCAAACTGATGCAAGGCCCGTAAGTGGGCACGCCAATCTGCGTTTTGTGCATTGGCCTCACCCCATACTCTCACCTCTTCAATCAATGCCAAGCGTTGCGCGCGATGCTCACTGGCTTCGTGTTTGATTTTGTCCAACCAAGCTTGCACCACTTTGTAGGCGTTGTTACAAGCTGCATCAAATCGCTTCCACAAAGCATGATTTGGCAAACCACCTTGGTCGGCTTTTTTCCATTCTTCTCGCAACTGACGCAAAGCGTCTTGCATTTTTCGACCGCCCACGGTAGGTTCGAGGTGAAACTCTTCCTTGACTGCTCCTGTTTCAGTCTGAGTCACGACTTCATCTTTAGCTTCTTCTTTAGCTTCCACAATGACTTCAGCTACCACCAATGGGGCGTCATGGGTTTTAACGGGTACTTTTTTGAACAGGCCTTCCGCCTTCAAAACCAATGCCAAACGCAATTGATCGGCAACATGGCGCTGCCATCCTTGGGCATCGCCCGCTGCGATTAAGGCTTCATGGACTTTCAAGTCCATGTTGGTGTCCATATTGCGTCCATGGTCCTTGAGGGCTTGCTTGAACAACAACACGTTGGCTTCATTGTTTTCAGCTGCCAATACCGTCATGGCTCCAGTGACCGCTTGGTTGGCGGCTTCGCGCAAAGCCAATCTTTGCGCAGGATCCATTTTGGTATTACTGACTTTGGGAGTTTTAACCGGCTTACCTGCGGCCTCAGACTTTAAGTCTTCAGCGCTAGGCTGCTCAACATTGAAGACAGCCGAGTGTTCGAAATTGTGAGCTTCTTTGACAGCATGAACGTTGGCATGCCCAGCTTGAGCACCTCGTGCCAAGCGAATCTCTTCAGCCCAAACTGGCACTGGTGGCAAAGTTTCGTTCGCATCATCACGAGCCGACTTCGCCTGGAACAACGCTGCTTCAAAGGCCTCCCAAACACTGCTTAATTGGTGACGAGAAGCATCGAGTTGGGGCGGAAATTTCAAATCAACACTGTGCCACGAAGCATCTTCCTTGATGACGTGGGCTTGTTGTTGCCATTGAGCTACATCTGATTGCAAGAGTTCATTGGCAGCATCTGCTTCTTTCAAACTTTTGGTAGAAAGTACTTCAATGCGTTGCGCCAAAAGTACGGCTGTTTCGCGCTGAACCATGACTTGGTGCTGCAAATCTTCAACCGCTTTGATTTTTTCATTCAACTGATGCTTAAGGCTGGCCAGTGGTTCGCGCGACAGTGGCGCACCTGCTTTGGCCGCATCTCTTTGCCATGCCATGGCATCGGCAATGTTCAAACGCAAGGACGTCAACATGGCATTGGCACGTTCAGCCCATTCAGCAGCCAATACATCCTGGCCATGTGAGCGCTTTAACTCATCCAATTTTTCGCGAAGTACTTTGGCAGCGCCTTTGTCACGCGTGGAAACTTCTTTGTAAACGTGTTGCAAAACTTCATGGGATGGCTCTGTGAGAAGCCATTCACGCAACTTAGCGGCACGCTCACCGGATGTTTGAGCGGTAAAGGCACCCCCAGTTAAGTTGTCTAGGGCTTGCAAATCTGGGGTCTTAGGAGGGGAAGAAGTCACAATCACAACACAAAAAGATAAAGAAGCTATTTTCACCGAGGAAGGCAGGCCTCGTTATGCTTGAGGCATCTATTTTCGATTTTTTTTATAATTGGTAGTTCCGCCACTCCAAATCAACTTGTGTCTCAAACAGCTTTTCACGAAACCGCCGCACAATGGATCCTTGGATTTTGGCGCGGGCTACTGACTTTCGGTCGCGATATTGGGCGCGGCTTTGTGAGCATTTCCCACCACAGTTTTGCAGTGTTGGGCTTGCTTGCCTTGATCCTGTGCATTCTGGCTTTGGCTCGGCCTGAGGTTCGCACCCTGACTGTACAAAGCGTGCAGGGCTGGCTGTTTACCCGACTTCACATTTCAGAAGCTTCTGACGAACAGCAACAAGTCTTGCTACGAAGTTTGGCAGCACCCTCAACGGATCTAAGCCCGCTCCAAATGAAGTTGGTTCAAGCCGTCAGAAGCAAATACAAAATTGCGCCAGAACCTTTGAACGCCTTGATGTTGGAGGTATTTGACTTGGCAGAACGTTCAGCGCTTGAAGCCACCCTCATTTTGGCGGTCATTGGGGTGGAATCCAACTACAACCCCTTTGCCAACAGCCCTTCAGGCGCAAAAGGCTTAATGCAGGTGATTCCGCAGGTCCATTCTGAACAATTCACCCCATACGGCGGGGTCATGGCCATTTTTGACCCCAAAACAAACATCCGCATTGGCGTCAAAATTCTCAAAGAGTGCATCAATTTGTCGGGCAGCGTTGAAGAAGGGCTTCGACTCTACAAGGGAGGCGAGGAGTCTATTTCTCGAGAAACTGAGTACATTTCACGGGTTATGGCTGAACAAGAGCGGCTAAATCAGGCCATCCAGTAAAAAACCTGACAGCCAAATTTAACTTTGCATGATGATTCAGGGCACCGCCTAGGCTACACTCAAGCTGTACGCAACTGGCGATAGGAGCCTGGTCGCCGCTGACAAAAGCTGGCCAGCCTCTGACGTGGAAATTAGTGGGCTTGGCCCCGCTTAGAACCACTGGGGAGCGTGCACCTTGTCCAATGAGTAGAGGGGCACAAGGTTTCAGCCGTTCGCCTGGGCAGCCCTTGCCAACTTGAGGTTTGCAACACTTCGGTTGTGCAAGGAACCATCCTTTGAGGCCTGCCATGTATTCAAGAAATATTCTGATTGAACAAACCGATCCCGAGATTTTTGCAGCCATTCAAGCGGAGAACGCTCGACAAGAGCATCACATTGAACTGATCGCCAGCGAAAACTACGCCTCACCTGCAGTGATGGCAGCTCAAGGCTCACAACTCACCAATAAATACGCGGAGGGTTACCCTGGCAAGCGCTACTACGGTGGGTGCGAATATGTTGACATTGCAGAGCAGTTGGCCATTGACCGCGTCAAACAAATCTTTGGCGCTGACGCAGCCAATGTGCAACCACATTGCGGTGCATCGGCCAATGAAGCTGTTTTTCTGGCGTTCTTAAAGCCTGGCGACACCATCATGGGCATGAGCTTGGCCGAAGGTGGCCACCTCACACACGGCATGCCGCTGAACATCAGTGGCAAATGGTTCAACGTGGTCAGTTATGGTCTGGATGCCAACGAAGTCATTGACTACGATGCCATGGAAAAAAAGGCGCACGAAACCAAACCTAAGCTCATCATTGCTGGCGCATCTGCCTACAGCCTGCACATTGACTTTGCGCGCTTTGCCAAAGTAGCCAAAGATGTTGGCGCCATCTTCTTGGTCGATATGGCGCACTACGCAGGCCTGATTGCTGCGGGTGTTTATCCCAATCCTGTGCCTCACGCCGACGTCGTCACATCGACCACTCACAAAAGCTTGCGCGGTCCTCGCGGTGGCATCATTTTGATGAAAGCTGTACACGAAAAAGCCATCAACAGCGCCATCTTTCCGGGCCTCCAAGGCGGCCCGTTGATGCACGTCATTGCAGCCAAGGCTGTGGCCTTCAAAGAAGCCATGGCGCCTGATTTCAAGACCTACCAACAACAGGTCATCAAAAACGCCCAAATTGTGGCTGAAACACTCACACAACGCGGCCTGCGCATTGTGAGTGGCGGCACGCAAAGTCACGTCATGTTGGTTGATTTGCGGCCAAAAGGCATTACCGGCAAAGAAGCTGAATCCGTCTTAGGCCAAGCACACATGACGATCAATAAAAACACCATTCCCAACGATCCGGAAAAGCCCATGGTCACCAGCGGTGTGCGGATTGGCACACCCGCCATGACCACCCGTGGCTTCAAGGACGAAGAGGCGCGCCTCACGGCCAACCTCATTGCCGATGTCCTCGACAACCCTCGTGATCCTGCCAACATTGAAGCTGTGCGTACCAAGGTCAATGCCCTGACCGCGCGGTTCCCTGTCTACAAATGAAATGCCCCTTCTGCAGCCACAACGATACCCAGGTGGTGGAGACGCGTCTGGCTGAAGACGGCGACCTGATTCGCCGCCGCCGTCAGTGTGCGGCGTGCGAAAAGCGCTTCACCACCTACGAACGGCCAGAAGTCAACTTTCCGGCCATCGTGAAAAAAGATGGCAGACGCATCGAGTACGAACGTGTGAAGTTGCGCGCCAGCATGAACTTGGCGCTGCGCAAGCGACCCGTCAGCACCGAGCAAGTTGATTCGGCCATTGAGCGCATTGAAGAAAAGTTATTGAACTTGGCACAACGCGAAGTGGCCTCCAATAAAATTGGTGAGCTGGTCATGCGTGAATTAAAGAAGCTCGACAAAGTGGCCTATGTTAGATTTGCCAGCGTCTACCGAAGCTTTGAAGACATTGACGACTTCAAATTGCTAGTTGATGAAGTGAGCAAGTAAATTCAAGGGCAGTTGGTAATTTGCCCTTTGTCTAAGCGGGCACGGCCCACCGCATTCACCACCAACATCCAGCCCGCCTTGGCCGTAGCGCCGCGCTCACAGAAGGTGACAGTTCCTGCTTGAAAACCACCATTCAATAACAAGCTGCGGCCGTTAGCACCAAAAGACACATACCGGCTTAAAGTGGTATTGCCCGTGGCTGAAACTTGGTGGTTGATGCGGGGACGTTGTTGAAGCAAGGCCTCTCCTTGATCCCACATGCCATTGTTGTTAGTGTCTTCAAACACCAACCAGCCCTGATGCCAGGCTGCTGTACTGCCACTTAAAGCACAGGCTGATGGCAATGAAGCTTGAGCGCTTGAATCGAGTGCGGCGACACATAACGTAACGCGTCTTTCTCGGCGCAGGGCTTCTACCCTGGCACTTAGAACATCGCTCAACAAGGCTTCAGCAGCAGCCTGAATGTGAACTCTGTTTTGCAATGCCTGAAAAGACAGTGAAACCGTGCCGCAAAGCACCCCCAAAACAAACAGCATGAACAGCATTTCGATCAAACTGTAGCCATCAGCTTTTAAAGTGAACTTCATGCGCAGAGCATCCATGCATGACGCACTCAAGCACTTGCATGACCTGACATTTTGGGGCCGCTGCAAGTCAATGCCAATGGCGCATCTGACTGTCAGGGCATGCTCTGTCCATGAACTCACCATCCTCTCTTTCAGCTACCTGCTACCGGACCGCAGGTTTTACACTCATCGAGTCCCTTGTCAGCATGGCGATTATTGGCACACTGATGAGCATTGCCTTGCCACAACTTGAATTGCAATGGCAAAAAACAAGGCGTCAAGATGCTCAAAATTCACTCCTGCAATTGCACTTGCGCCAATTGCAATGGCGCGGCTTACACGCTCAATATGCAAGTACTTTGAGCGAGCTCAATTGGACTGGCACGCACTCTACTTCTAAGCATTACATCTTGAATCTCCAAAGCAGCGACGCACAAGGCTACATCTTGCACGCCACGCCAGTTGGCATGCAAAGCCGCGATACAAATTGCAGCAGCATGAGCCTGCGCATTTCAGAAAATGCCAAGGTCCTTACAACCAGCAATGCCTCCCTTTTGTCAGATGCCGAAGGGTGCTGGAAATGGTAAATTTTTTGGTGGGTATGGCAATGGGTTGGAGTGTCCTCAGTGCCGCAGTTTTTTGGGTTCATTTGCAATGGATCCACGATCGGCAAATTTTAGAAAGAAGTCATGCCCAACAAGAAGTCCGAGCTTTGATGGACACTTTGGTTAGCGAAACTCGGCGGGCAAATTTTCACAGCATCGCCATCACAACCACATCGACCCAAGCCCCCTATTGTCCCAGCCAGTTTTGCGGAGCTTTGGAAGATTTCAATGTCGCACCTCAACAAATCTTATTTAGTATTGATCGCAATGAAAATGGGCTCAAAGAAAATAATGAGTGCAGTGGGTTTCGACTCAATGCCAATCAAATTCAAATCAAAACCTCATGCCAACCCGTGGTCTGGACTACGCTCACTCATGCCAAGCATTTAGAAATATTGGCGCTTAACTTGCGTTTGCAATGCAATCTATCTTTGCAAAACTCAGCCGAACTTTTACGGATTGAAATTAGAAGTCAAATTCCTACTGAAAAAATTCCTTTCATTTCGGAGCGCGTGGTCAGGCTGCGAAATTCCGACGCGCGATCGCGAAACGTGGCATCAAATTGCACAGACACTGCCACATGAATCAACACAATGGTCTGGCCAGTCTATGGACTGCTACTTGCTTGATATTCATTACCAGCATGCTCGGATGGATCACTCTGCGGTCTGTCATGTCAGAAACCCGACGAAGTCAGCAGCAATTATTTGCGGCTCAAGCCTTGGCTCAAAGTGAGTCACTCCTAGAGACCGCCATCGCGCAAATAGACAGCGTTTATTCGGGTCAAGACATTGCCATAGATACGGCTTTTTGGCAAAACGCAAGCAGCAGCCAATGCCCTGGCATCCTGACATCACTTCGATGGCAATGTTTAAAGTGGACCCCATCGGGGGCTGCTACCTTTGACCATCGCATCGCGTCATTGGCTTGGCCAGAGTCGATTGACGTCACAAACTCTTATGTCCTTTTTGTGCGCGATGTCAGCGTCTCACCGCACAAAATCAAAATCACAGCCCAAATCAGCTTGAATTCCGAGCAACCCGGCGTGGGCAGTCGCGCCACGGTACAGCAAAGCCTTTACATCCCTCTCAGTGCACCCTGGGTGCCACCAGTTTCTGAGCCAGCAGCCAAGTCAACGTCCGCTGAATGCACATCGGTCGAATGGCGCCAAAAGTTTGGCAACATCACACCTGCCCAGCTCAAAGCCATTTCCACAGCCCAGTTGCAAAATGGTTTAACGTCGCTTTCACAACCCAGTCGATCAGTGTATTGGATCGACAGCCCGAACACATGGACAGAAAGT
>CANHXV010000031.1 GCA_947464665.1 Comamonadaceae bacterium | reverse complement strand
TTTGCTGGTGCCCTCGGCAATGCAGTTCAATGCCATGAACTGAGCTTGCATGTCGGTCGGAAAGCCAGGGTACTCTGTGGTGCGAAAACTTTGTGCCTTCAAGCGGCCTTGCGCTTTCACGCGGACAAAGTTGGAGCCCACTTCAATCTGCGCGCCAGCATCTCTGAGTTTTTCAATGACCGCTTCAAGGTGATCACCTCGCGCGTGCTTCAACACTACATCGCCGCCAGTGGCCGCTACTGCGCATAAAAATGTGCCGGCTTCAATTCGATCAGCCACCACAGGATGATCGCAGCCTTGGAGTTTTTCAACCCCTTGAATGTGAATTCGGCTGGTACCGTGACCTGAAATCTTGGCCCCCATTTGAATGAGCATTTCTGCCAGATCAGGAATTTCTGGCTCTTGCGCTGCGTTTTCTAAAACAGTCTCGCCTTCGGCCAAAGCAGCTGCCATCAAAAAGTTCTCTGTGCCTGTGACAGTCACCATGTCGGTTGCAATGCGTGCACCCTTTAAGCGAGCCCGTCCGTCAGCCAGACGGGCCACCATGTAGCCATGCTCAACCACGATCTTGGCGCCCATGGCCTGCAAGCCTTTAATGTGTTGGTCGACAGGCCGAGAACCAATGGCACACCCACCCGGCAGTGAAACGCGTGCATGACCAAATCGAGCCAACAAGGGGCCGAGCGCCAACACCGAAGCACGCATGGTTTTCACCAACTCGTAGGGCGCTTCAGGTTTGTTCAGCGCACTTGCATTCAATGCCACACTTCCGTCTTCGGCATGCAGGCAGGTCACGCCCATGTTGCGAATGAGCTTTAGCATGGTGCTGACATCTTGCAACTTGGGCACATTGCGAAGCACAACTTCCTGATCGGTTAACAAGGCGGCGCAAAGTTCGGGCAAGGCGGCATTTTTAGCGCCTGAAATTTCGATGTCGCCATTCAAAGAATGACCACCACGAATGATGAGTTTGTCCATTTTTTTGTGTAGCTGGCGAAGCGCGTTGGTGGTGGCCTGTAGCTTAAGCTTGCGCTTTGGCCCATTCAGCAGGCGTGAAAGTTTTCATCGACAAAGCATGCACTTCATCGTTTTGCATTTTTTTGCCCAAGGTGGCATACACCTTTTGATGGCGCGCAATGAGGCGCAGGCCCTCAAATTGAGCGGAAACCACCACAGCTTGCCAATGGCGTCCGTCACCATCAACCGTTAGGTGTTGGCATGGAAGGCCCGCGGCGATCATGTTTTGTATTTGGTCTGCAGTCATTTTTTTCAGTGCGCAAAAGATTGAATCAACCTCTGATTTTGTAGCCTGTTTTCAGCAATTGAATGGCCAAAGTACTAACAGCCAACATCGCCACAGAAACGACCGCCAAACTGGTCCAAGGCGAGACATCGCTTTGACCAAAGAAGCCGTATCTGAAACCATCAATCATGTAGAAGAAAGGATTTAAGTGACTCAAGCCTTGCCAAAACGGCGGCAATGAATGAATGGAATAAAAAACGCCCGACAAGAAGGTCATGGGCATGATCACAAAACTTTGAAAAGCAGCCATTTGGTCGAATTTTTCGGACCAAAGACCTGCAACCAATCCCAAAGCACCCAATAGGCCGGCACACAAAACGGCAAACACCAAAATCCATACAGGGGCATGGTACTGCAAAGGCGCAAACCAAACCGTGACGGCAAAAACACCAAAGCCAACCGCCAAACCGCGCAACATAGAAGACCCCACATAGGCCACGTACCAGTGCCAGTGCGACAAGGGTGTGAGCAGCAAGAACACAATGTTGCCCATGATTTTGCTTTGCACCAAGCTGGAGGAACTGTTGGCAAAAGCATTTTGCAAGACACTCATCATAATCAGACCGGGCAACAAAAACGCTGTGTAGGGAACGTTGTCGTACACCTTCACATGGTCTTCTAAGACATGGCCAAAAATCATCATGTACAAGACCGAGGTCAAAACGGGCGCAGCAATGGTTTGGAAGGCAACTTTCCAAAAGCGCAACACCTCTTTGTACAACAACATGCGCCAACCGTTCATGCTTTACCCTCGGACATCACATCCAAGAAGACATCTTCCAAATCGGCCTTGCGAATTTCAACATCCGCTGCAACCAAACCGGCTTGGCGAACAGCCGCCAAGTAGCTTTCAATCTCAACCGCATCGTGCGCTGGAAACTGAACGATGCGACCCGTAATGCGC
Organism: Comamonadaceae bacterium; assembly: GCA_947464665.1. Lineage (GTDB taxonomy): Bacteria > Pseudomonadota > Gammaproteobacteria > Burkholderiales > Burkholderiaceae_C > Limnohabitans_A. The sequence continues at coordinate 13,118 of CANHXV010000031.1, read as the reverse complement.
GCTTTGGCTGCCAGATCAACAGGCAATTGACCATCAATTTTGAATCGCAACACATTGCTAGAGGCCGATTTCAACAATTCAGATGTGCTGGCCAAAGCCAAGACCCGTCCTTGTTTCAGCATGGCCAAACGACCGCACAGCGCTTCGGCTTCTTCCAAATAGTGGGTGGTGAGCAAAACGGTATGGCCTTCACGGTTTAATTTGGCAATGAATTGCCACAGAGTTTGTCTGAGCTCAACATCGACGCCCGCCGTGGGTTCGTCCAGCACAATGACACGCGGCTTGTGAACCAAGGCCTGCGCCACCAAGACGCGCCGCTTCATGCCGCCAGAGAGTTGCCGCATATTGGAATTGGCTTTGTCCAACAGGCCCAAGTTGTCCAGCAACTCATCGATCCAAGCATCATTTTTTTGAACGCCGAAATAACCCGATTGAAAGCGCAAGGCTTCGCGCACGCTGAAGAAGGGGTCAAACACCAACTCTTGAGGCACCACGCCCAGCATGCGCCGCGTTTGGGCGTAATCCAGTTGAACATCCTTGCCATGCACCATGACTCGACCTTCTGTGGCCTTGCTGAGACCCGCCAGAATGCTGATGAGGGTGGTTTTGCCTGCGCCGTTGGGGCCAAGCAGGCCAAAAAACTCACCCTCAGCAATGTCAAAGCTCACCTTGTTGAGTGCTGTGAAGGGCTGACTGCCAGTATTTTTGGCAGGGTAAGTTTTGGAAACGGATTGAAAAGAGATGGCGGGCATGAGCCCCCTATTTTACGTTCATGCGCTTTCGACCAAGAGCTCAGACACCCCATAAAGCAGTGCCAATTCGCGTAATTTGGCGGGGAATTGCTTGAATTTCAAAGTTTTTGACAAACTTTCGGCTTCTCGGCGGCAAGCCAAGAGCACCGCAAGGGCTGAGGAGTCGAAATCAGACAGTTGCCCAGCTTGAATCTCGACATCTGAATCGGCGCTGCTGCGGATTTGGGCCTGCAACTTGGCCAAGCAAGCCTCAGCATTGCTATGACGCAAATCGGAGGGCAAAGTCAAAAGGGCGGTGGGCATGCATGAGGCGCTTGACGGGGCGCTGAATTAGGCTTTTTTAGCATTCAATTTATTGCGATCTGACAGGCTTTTGATCAAACCATCGACGCCACCCGCATTGATTTCTTTAGAGAATTGAGAGCGGTAATTTTCAACCAACCAAATGCCCAAGACATTGAGGTCAAAAATTTTCCAACCAGCTCCTACTCCTGGTGTTTTTTCAAGGCGGTAGTCAAGCTGTATAGGTTCGCCCTTGCCTCTGACCTCGGTTTGAACCACCAGGTTTTTATCATCTGTGGCACCTCGCAAAGGCTTGACTTCAATCGTCTGCTCATTGATTTGGCTGAGTGCACCCGAATAAGTGCGAATGAGCAGCAACTTAAACTCTTCTTGCAAGCGTTCTTGCTGCTCTGGCGTGGCTTTGCGCCATCCGGGTCCGGTAGCCAACGCTGTCATTCGGCGAAAATTGACATGCTGCATCAACTTGTTATCGACCAATTGCATGATCTTATTGATGTCGCCACCCTTGATGCTTTTGTCGGAACGAACTGCATCCAAGGTTTCATTGGAAATGCGTTTCACGAAGACGTCGGGTGCCTCATCGGCCGCCAAAACGGCGGTTGAAGTAAAGGAGAAGCCCAACGCCCAAAAAAAAGGCAATAAGTAAGTCAAGAATTTGCGATTCATAGGATGAGATCATAAAGAGCGTTTGACTCTTTAACGCGTCAACTGCGAAAAAGTAGATTAAACCACCAAGTTCAACTCTTCATTGACCCAAGGCTGTTAGGGTTTTGGCGCCTGCGGCAAGGGCCCCTGATTGTCGGTGGCGTTGGGTCGATTGGGGGCGACCATAGGCGCTGGTTGATCCGGATCTTCAAAGTCGTCCAATGTAGGCGGATTGCCGTCGTAGATGTCGTTCAACCGCTTTTGCAAATAGGCATCCCGAGTGAATGAGTAGGGGTCTAAAGACGCTTGTTTGACAGCGTCAGACAATGACAAATAGCGCTCCCGGGTGTCGGTCAAGCGCAACAATGTCAGCGTGTTTCTAGCCGCTGCATCATTCAGTTGTTGGTTCACATCTGTTTTGTTGTCGATGAGCAAGCCGAAGCTGTCCCGAATGGTGGAGGGCCCAAAGAATGGCAAAACCACATAGGGGCCAGACGAAACACCCCAAAATGCCATGGTTTGACCGAAGTCCTCTTTGTGTTTGTCGATCTTCAATTCGGTGGCCCAATCAATGATGCCACCTAGCCCCAGTGTGGTGTTGATTCCCACACGCATGGCATTTTTAAAAGCCGCTTGGAGCTTCAATTGCGCCAAGCTGTTGAAGAACGACATGACATCACTCTGATTGCTGAAAAAATTGCCAATGCCTTTGCGAACAACCGATGGCAATACTTGGCCATAAATAACCGCAACGGGCCGAAGTACCACATCATCGGCCATGTCATTGAAGGCCGTCACTTTTCTGTTCAAGGGCTCAAGAGGATCGGTTGGATCTGGGCCTTTCAATGAGGCACAGCCTTGCAACAGCAAGGCTGTCGCAATCAACAAACCAAGACGCAAGCGCCACCAAACTCTCATTATTTGCCCTCTGTAGAGGGGGCTGCAGAATCAGCCGCTTTGTTGTACAAAAACTGGCTGATTAAATTTTCCAAGACGACAGCAGATTGGGTAGATCCGATGTTGTCGCCCGCAGCAAGGTTCTTTTCATCGGCGCCCGCCACAATGCCCACGTACTGTTCACCCAGCAAACCACTGGTGAGTATTTTCAACGAGCTGTCTTTGGGGAAAGCGAATTGGTTTTGCAAAGCCAAGCTCACTTTGGCTTGAAAGCTTTCGCCGTCAAATTGAATGCTGTCAACGCGTCCCACCACCACACCAGCACTCTTCACGGCTGCGCCTTTTTTAAGACCGCCAATGTTGTCAAACTTGGCTGTCACGGTGTAATTTTGAGACCAACTGTATTGCAACAAATTAGCTGATTTGAGCGCCAGAAAAAGCACCGCCGCCAATCCGATCAACACAAACAATCCGACCCACACATCATTTTTTGAACGTTGCATCACGTCCTCCTTAAATGCTGAACATCATCACAGTGAGGATAAAGTCCAATCCTAAAACCGACAACGAAGAGATCACCACGCTTCGGGTGGTTGCTGAAGCTACACCGTCAGGCGTGGGCTGAGCCACATAACCTTGCAACAAGGCTATGAAGGTCACTGCCACGCCAAAGACCAAACTTTTGATCATGCCGTTGCCAACATCTTTGAACACATCGACACCGCTTTGCATTTGACTCCAAAATGAGCCTTCGTCTACGCCAATCAGCAGCACACCGACCAAATAACCACCCAAAATACCAACGGCACTGAAAACGGCTGTGAGAAGGGGTAAAGCAATGATGCCGCCCCACAAACGTGGCGCCAAAATTCTCAGTTTGGGGTCAACCGCCATCATTTCCAAAGCTGTCAATTGCTCACCTGCTCGCATCAAACCAATTTCGGCAGTGATGGAGGCACCAGCCCGCCCTGCAAACAACAACGCCGCCACCACAGGCCCCAGTTCACGCACCAAACTCAGAGCCACCAACAATCCGAGGGCATCGGCTGCACCATAGCGCTGCAAGGTGTAGTAACCCTGTAAGCCCAAAACGAATCCGACAAACAAGCCTGAGACTGTGATGATGGCCAATGAGTAATTGCCCAAGAAATGGACCTGATCTCGCACCAACCCAAAGCGCTTCAAACAAGCGCCCGACATCATGGCCAGTTGCGCAAACAAACGCGCGCCATAACCCCAGTCTGCCAATTTCTGACGCAAGGCATAGCCCAGTTCAGCAGGGTGAAAGTAGTTCATGCGGAAATTCCACTGAAATCTTCAGCGATGGATTTGGCGGGGTAATGGAAGTGGACAGGGCCGTCACTGAGGCCATTCACAAATTGGTGAATGAGCGGGTCAGAGGTTTGCCTGAGAGACTCGGGCGTGCCTTGCGCTGCAACTTTGCCATTGGCCAAGACCACCACATGATCGGCAATTTGAAATGTTTCATCAACATCGTGCGATACCACCACGCTGGTAATACCCAAGCTGTCGTTCAATTTGCGAATGAGTCTTGCAGCTGTGCCCAATGAAATAGGATCAAGGCCAGCAAAGGGCTCGTCATACATCATGAGATCGGGGTCTAGCGCTATGGCACGGGCCAAGGCGACACGCCGGCCCATGCCCCCTGAAATTTCGGAAGGCATTAAGTTTCTAGCACCACGCAAACCCACAGCATCGAGCTTCATCAAAACAATATCGCGCACCATGGACTCAGACATTTTGGTGTGTTCTCTTAAGGGAAACGCCACGTTGTCAAAGACATCCATGTCGGTGAACAAGGCACCAAACTGAAACAACATGCCCATGCGCCTGCGCGCCGCATAAAGTTGCTCGGTGCTCATTTGCCCAACATCTTGACCATCGAATGTGAGTTGGCCGTTCAGGGCGCGGTATTGACCGCCAATGAGACGGAGTACGGTGGTTTTACCGCCACCCGAAACACCCATCAGGGCCGTGACTTTGCCACGCGGAATGCCAAACGAGAGGTCGCTCAGAATGGTTCGGTCCCCATAGCCGAAGCTGAGGTTTTTCAATTCAACCAGCAGTGGAGAGTTGGGCAGTGTCATGTGAGAAAAAAACAAAAGCCGGGGTCGCCGGCTTTTGAAGGTTAAGGCGTTCAGGTGAAACTTGTGTGAATCTATGAAAACTCACACGCTCGCCTGTCTGCTGACATTTTAACGGGGTAAGTCGCTGGTTCCCATTAAGAATTCATCCACAGCCCGCGCAGCCTGACGGCCTTCACGAATGGCCCACACTACCAATGACTGGCCACGACGCATATCGCCTGCCGCAAACACTTTGGCCACGTTGGTGGCGTAGCCGCCTGTGAAATCGGTGGTAGCTTTGGCGTTACCGCGGTTGTCTTTGTCAACACCAAAGGCATCCAAGATGGTGGCAACAGGGTTCACAAAGCCCATGGCCAAAAACACCATGTCGGCTGGGTAAGTTTTTTCAGTCCCTGGCACATTGACCAATTTGCCGTCTTTGAATTCCACCTCAACGGTTTTGAGGCCAGTCACTTTGCCTTTTTCGCCAATGAATTCTTGGGTAGAAACGGCAAATTCTCGGGTGCAACCTTCTTCGTGGCTGGAGCTGGTGCGCAGCTTCAGGGGCCAGTAAGGCCATGTCAAGGGACGGTTTTCTTCTTCGGGCGGCTGGGGCATCACTTCGAATTGTGTGACGCTTTTGGCGCCATGGCGGTTGGAAGTACCGACGCAATCACTGCCGGTGTCGCCACCACCAATCACGATGACGTGTTTGCCGTCAGCGCGCAGTTGGTCTTTGAGCTTGTCGCCCGCGTTCACTTTGTTTTGCTGTGGCAAGAATTCCATCGCGAAGTGAATGCCCGACAAATCGCGGCCCGGCACATTCAAGTCGCGTGATTGCTCGGAACCACCGGCCAACAACACCGCGTCAAAGTCTTTTTGAAGTTGCTTGGGGCTGATGGTTTCTTGCGACCAGTTGGTCACTTTAGAACCTGCTGGCAATTCACCCACCATGACACCGGTTTTGAGAGTCACGCCTTCGGCGACCAACTGCTCTGCGCGGCGGTCGATGTGGGACTTTTCCATTTTGAAATCGGGAATGCCATAACGCAGCAAACCACCGATGCGATCGTTCTTTTCGAACAAGGTGACGTCGTGTCCAACACGAGCCAATTGCTGAGCGGCGGCCATACCGGCAGGGCCTGAGCCTACCACCGCCACTTTTTTACCAGTTTTGTGCGCAGCGGGACGGGGCTTGACCCAACCCTCTTGCCAAGCACGGTCAATGATGGCGTGCTCAATGGATTTGATACCCACAGCATCGTCTGCCACATTCAATGTACAAGCAGCTTCGCAAGGTGCTGGGCAAATGCGGCCCGTGAACTCCGGGAAGTTATTGGTGCTGTGCAGCACTTCAATGGCGTTTTTCCAATCGCCTTGGAACACCAACTCGTTAAAGTCGGGAATGATGTTGTTGACAGGGCAACCGCTGTTGCAAAACGGTGTGCCGCAGTCCATGCAGCGCGCGCCTTGAATTTTGGCTTGCGCGTCGTCCAAACCAATGACGAACTCTTTGTAGTTTTTGACGCGCTCGCCCACAGGCTTGTAGCCCTCTTCGACCCGCTCAAATTCCATGAAACCAGTGATTTTTCCCATGATCAATCCTTGTGATGTCTTTGTGCTCAATTAGCTGGCGGCCACAGAATCTGTGGACTTGGCTGCCGCTTTGCGTGCGTTGATTTCGCCCAAGGCGCGCTTGTACTCGTTCGGGAACACTTTCACAAACTTCAAGCGAGCTTGTGCCCAGTTGTCCAGTAACTCACGTGCGCGCTGGCTACCGGTCCACTTGTGGTGGTCTTCCAGCAATTTCTTCAACTGTGTCTCATCGGCTTGGTCGCGGTGCCACACTTTGCGGTCAATCGCAGCTTCTTGCTCGGCCACGGTCAGCACTTTCTCCATGCTCACCATAGCTGTATTGCAGCGTGATGCAAACTGGCCGTCTTCGTCGTACACATAGGCAATGCCGCCGCTCATACCCGCTGCAAAGTTGCGACCTGTTTTGCCCAGCACCGCCACGGTGCCACCGGTCATGTATTCACAACCGTGGTCGCCGGTGCCTTCCACCACCGCAGTAGCGCCAGATAAACGTACGGCAAAACGCTCGCCGCCCACACCTGCAAAGAAAGCTTCACCCGTGGTGGCACCATACATCACGGTGTTGCCCACGATGATGTTTTGGCTGGCCACACCGCGGAATTCCAAACTGGGACGAACCACAATGCGACCGCCCGACAAACCTTTGCCGGTGTAATCGTTGGCTTCACCAATGAGGTAGAGTGTGATGCCCTTGGCCACAAACGCGCCAAAGGATTGGCCGCCCGTGCCTTCAAGTTGAATGCGGATGGTGTCGTCTGGCAAACCTTCTGGATGCACTTTGGTGACCGCTCCTGAGAGCATGGCGCCCACCGAACGATTGACGTTGCGCGCTACTTCCATGAACTGCACCTTCTCACCTTTGTCGATGGCAGCGCGGCTCTTGGCAATCAGCACGTTGTCCAAGGCTTTGTCCAAGCCGTGGTCTTGCACATCAATGTGGCGACGTGGCACATCAGCAGGTACATCGGGCACAGCCAACAAACGGCTGAAATCGAGGCCGCTGGATTTCCAGTGTTCAATGCCTTTGCGTGTGTCCAGCAAGTCGGCACGGCCCACCATGTCGTCAAACTTCCTGATGCCCAACTGCGCCATGATCTGACGCACTTCTTCAGCGATGAAGAAGAAGTAATTCACCACGTGCTCTGGCTTGCCTGAAAACTTCTTGCGCAAAGTGGGATCTTGTGTAGCAACACCCACGGGGCAAGTGTTGAGGTGGCACTTGCGCATCATGATGCAGCCTTCTACCACCAGCGGTGCTGTGGCAAAGCCAAATTCATCCGCGCCGAGCAACGCGCCAACGGCAACGTCGCGACCGGTCTTCATTTGGCCGTCGGCTTGCACGCGGATGCGACCGCGCAAACGGTTGAGGACCAAGGTTTGTTGCGTTTCTGCCAGGCCGATTTCCCATGGGCTGCCAGCGTGCTTGATAGACGACCATGGCGATGCACCTGTACCGCCATCATGACCCGCAATCACCACGTGATCGCTTTTGCACTTGGCCACGCCTGCAGCAATGGTACCCACACCAATTTCAGACACCAGTTTGACGCTGATGTCACTGTGAGGCGCCACGTTTTTCAAATCGTGAATGAGTTGCGCCAAATCTTCAATGGAGTAGATGTCGTGGTGCGGTGGGGGAGAAATCAAACCCACGCCAGGCACAGAGTGGCGTAGCTTACCGATGTAGTCGGACACTTTACCGCCAGGCAATTGACCGCCTTCACCGGGCTTGGCACCTTGGGCCATCTTGATCTGAATTTGATCGGCACTGTGCAAGTATTCGGCAGTCACACCAAAGCGGCCAGAAGCCACTTGCTTGATTTTGGAGCGCAGTGAATCGCCTGCCTCGAGTGGCATGTCAACTTCCACTTCTTTGGCACCAATCACGCTCTTTAAAGTCTCACCCTTCTTGATGGGGATGCCTTTGAGTTCGTTGCGATAACGTGCAGCGTCTTCACCGCCTTCACCTGTATTGCTCTTGCCGCCAATGCGGTTCATGGCAACGGCCAAGGTGGCGTGTGCTTCTGTAGAAATAGAGCCCAAAGACATAGCACCGGTCGCAAAGCGTTTGACGATTTCACTGGCGGGTTCTACGTCCTCCAAAGGTATCGCTTTGGCAGGATCGATCTTGAATTCGAACAAACCACGCAATGTCATTTGACGCTTGGTTTGGTCGTTGATGATCTGCGCGTATTCTTTGTACGTGGTCCAGTTGTTGGCACGTGTGCTGTGCTGCAACTTGGCAATGGCATCGGGGGTCCACATATGCTCTTCACCGCGAGCACGCCATGCATATTCGCCGCCGGCGTCGAGCATGGTGGCCAAAATAGGGTCGTTCCCAAACGCCGCTTTGTGCATGCGCAAAGTTTCTTCGGCAATTTCAAAGATCCCAATACCCTGCACACGGGTCGGTGTGCCGGTGAAGTATTTGTTCACTGTTTCAGTGTTGATGCCAATGGCTTCAAACAACTGCGCGCCGCAATAAGACATGTAGGTGCTCACGCCCATTTTGGACATGATCTTGGACAGACCTTTGCCCACAGCCTTCACATAGTTGTAGATCGCTTTGTCGGCTGACAAATCGCCAGGCAACTCTTTGTGCAAGGCCTGCAATGTTTCCATGGCCAGGTAGGGGTGAACGGCTTCAGCACCGTAGCCAGCCAACACGGCAAAATGATGCACTTCGCGGGCTGTACCGGTTTCAACCACCAAGCCTGCTGTGGTGCGCAAACCCTCGCGCACCAAATGCTGGTGAACGGCAGAAAGTGCCAACAAAGCAGGAATGGCCACTTGAGTCGGTGACACACCGCGGTCGCTGATGATCAGAATGTTGTGGCCGCCTTTGATGGCGTCTACCGCTTCAGCGCAGAGTGAAGCCAGCTTGGCTTCAACGCCTTCGCTCCCCCAAGATGCGGGGTAAGTGATGTCCAAGGTAGCGCTTTTGAACTTGCCCTGTGTGGACTGTTCAATGTTGCGCAGCTTGGCCATGTCTGAAAAGTCGAGCACGGGCTGGCTCACTTCCAAACGCATGGGCGGGTTGACTTGGTTGATGTCGAGCAAGTTGGGCTTAGGGCCAATGAAAGACACCAAGGACATCACGATGGCTTCGCGAATGGGGTCAATCGGGGGGTTGGTCACTTGCGCAAACAACTGCTTGAAGTAGTTGTACAGCGGCTTGTTTTTGTCGGACAACACAGCCAAGGGGCTGTCATTTCCCATGGAGCCCAAGGCTTCTTCGCCAGCTTGTGCCATGGGGGCCAACAAGAACTTGATGTCTTCTTGGGTGGTGCCAAAAGCTTGTTGCAAGTCGAGCAATTTTTCGTTTGAAACGGGTGCGTTGGCTGTTGTTTCTTTCACGTCATCCAATTTGATGCGCAAGTTTTCAATCCACTGCTTGTAGGGCTTGCTACTGGCCAGGTTCGACTTGAGTTCTTCATCGTCGATCATGCGGCCTTGTTCCAAATCGATCAGGAACATCTTGCCGGGTTGCAGGCGCCATTTGCGAACAATTTTGCTTTCGGGTATAGGCAATACGCCAGTCTCAGAACCCATGATGACCATGTCGTCATCAGTGATGCAATAGCGTGAAGGACGCAAACCATTGCGGTCCAAGGTCGCACCAATTTGACGGCCATCGGTGAACACAATAGACGCAGGGCCGTCCCATGGTTCAAGCATGGCGGCGTGGTATTCATAGAAGGCCTTGCGCCGCTCGTCCATGGTGTTGTGGTTTTCCCAAGGCTCTGGAATCATCATCATGACGGCTTGGCTGATAGGGTAGCCCGCCATGGTGAGTAACTCTAAACAGTTGTCAAAGGTGGCCGTATCTGATTGGCCGGCAAAACTGATGGGGTAGAGTTTTTGCAAGTCAGGGCCGAGCACTGGCGAAGACATCACGCCTTCGCGCGCCTTCATCCAGTTGTAGTTGCCCTTGACGGTGTTGATCTCACCGTTGTGCGCAACGTATCGGTAAGGGTGAGCCAAGGGCCACTCTGGGAAGGTGTTGGTCGAAAAGCGTTGGTGCACCAAGCCGAGTGCTGAGACGCATCTTTCGTCTTGCAAATCAAGATAGTAGGTGCCCACCTGATCAGCCAAAAGCAAGCCTTTGTAAACCACAGTGCGGCTTGACATGCTAGGGATGTAGTACTCGTTGCTGTGCTTGAGCTTGAGGTTTTGAATCGCAGCGCTGGCTGTTTTGCGAATGACGTAAAGCTTGCGCTCCAATGCATCTTGCACAATCACATCGGCGCCGCGGCCAATGAAGATCTGCTTCAACACAGGTTCTTTTTCGCGAACGGTGGGCGACATGGGCATGTCACGGTTGACCGGCACATCGCGCCAGCCCAACAACACTTGGCCTTCAGCCTTCACAGCGCGCTCAAGTTCTTGTTCGCAAGCCATGCGTGAAGCATGTTCCTTAGGCAAGAACACCATGCCCACACCGTACTCGCCTTGAGCAGGCAAGTTCACGCCTTGTTTGGCCATCTCTTCTCTATAGAGCGCGTCGGGCAACTGAATCAAGATACCAGCACCGTCACCCATCAACTTGTCTGCACCCACCGCACCCCGGTGATCCAAGTTTTCAAGAATCTTCAAAGCCTGCGTCACGATGGCATGCGTTTTAGCGCCTTTGATATGGGCCACAAAGCCCACACCACAAGCGTCGTGTTCTTGAGAAGGGTCGTACAAACCCGTTTGTTGCAAAGCTAATTTTTCGGCAACCGAAGTCATGGCGCACTCCTAGAGATATTTCGCGGGAAGGTGAGCATATTGCATTGCAACAAAAATGCCAAGAAAATTAATTGGGGTCAGATCAACATTAATTTCATTAATTTGAAAAAGTGAATTAATTGGGGACAGATCAATTATCAATAAAAGTTAGCTATAAAGAATTCAATAATTCAGATTTCAGTCAAGTTTTGGGCGTCTTTTTAAAGGGTCTGCCAGACTTTTGCGGCAAGATTTGACGTTGCGTTGTCTTTTCCAATGACTTCAAAAATTCGGGTCGCCCCACAACTCGCCCCTTCAACACTGATTCGGTCAAATCTTTTTGAGTGGCCAGAGACAATCCCCCTGCAACAAACTCAACATAGGCCGCCTCACGGGCAAACGGGGTATTTCCCAAGCCCCAATAAAGTGCATGCGGCGTCACCAGTTTGTCGATTTTTTGACCACTCAAGTGTTTGTAACTGGACCAATTGAAAGCCTCGGCCGACTCGGCCAACCCGGCCCTGACTGGGTTTAAGTCAATGTAAGCCATGCACGTGAGGAGATAGGCTTCAGAGTCAACCAGAGAGGATTTGTAACGCCCCTCCCATAGCGTGCCACTTCTGTTGTGGCGTTTGTTGAAGTAGCGCACGTAAGTTCGTCCCACCGACTGCATCATCAATGACATCGCCTGATCGCTGGGTGGCGTGAGCAGCATGTGAAAGTGGTTATCGAGCAGTACATAGGCATTCACAGCGACTTTGTGCCTCAGCGACTCTTCGAGCCACAAGCTGTAAAGCATTTTGCGATCGGTATCGTCCAGCACGATGGGTTGGCGATTGTTACCCCGCTGAATCACATGATGCGGGTAACCTGGAAGGGTTAAACGGGGTTGGCGGGCCATGCCTGAATGCTAACCCGAAAGAAATTAATGTTGATCTGACCCCAATTAAGGGTAACGCGATGTAAGGGTTGGGGTGAGGCCGAATTCAGTCAGAAGGGACTGGAGGTGGTCGGCGGCGCCTTGTTGAGGGCGGCCGGTGTAGCGGGCTAGGATGAGTTCGTTTTTCATGCTGTGCTCCCAGCCCACCAGCTCGGTAACTGTGACGGTATAGCCTTTGGACTCCAAATAAAGGCAACGCAATACGTTGGTGAGTTGGCTGCCTATTTCGCGGGTGTGAAGGGGATGGCGCCAGAGTTCGGCCAAAGGGGTTCGCGACAAGTTAAGGGCTTTGTTCTGGCGCAACTGGGCGGCGACTTCGGCTTGGCAACAAGGCACCAGCACCATGGCACGGGCTTTTTTCAGAAGACCAAAAGCGATGGCGTCGTCGGTGGCGGTGTCGCAAGCATGAAGTGCAGTGACCACATCAATTTGGTGAGGCATGGCTTCAGACAGCGAAGACTCGGCCACGGAGGTGTTCAAAAAGACCATGCGCTGAAAGTCCAAACGCTGTGCCAATTTACGCGAGGCTTCGACCAATTCAGAACGCGTTTCAATGCCGTAAATATGGCCTTGCGACAACTGCTTGAAAAACAAGTCGTAGACGATGAAACCCAGATACGATTTGCCAGCACCGTGGTCGGCAAGTGACAAGCCCTTTGGCAGCGCATCAACAAGAACCGGCTGAGAGCCAGACAACTTCAAGGCCTTGGCTGCATCCTCTTCAGACAACTCTTTCAAAATCTTTTCAATGAATTGAAACAAGTGAAGCACCTGTTTCAATTTGCGGCGCGAGTCTTGATTGAGCTTACCCTCGCGCGTGAGAATGTGCAATTCTTTGAGCAATTCAATGGACTGCCCTGGCCGCAAATCTAAATCCAAGGGCTTGGGTTCGGTCGACTTTGAATTAGCTGGATTTTTTTTCATCAGACTCATTTTGAGGCAAAGTGGCCCCCACCTCTAAAGCTTGCCAACCCTGTAAACCTAACTGACTCAGGGTGGCCATGTTGACTTCAAAAATAGCCTTCGCATCTGGAAACGCAGCCACCGCGCGGTCAATGCTGGCCTCCCGAATCAAATGCAAAGTGGGGTGTGGCGATCGATTGGTGAAATTGGTGATGTCGTTTTCATCGGTGCCTGCAAATTGGTATTGCGGATGAAAACTGGCAATTTGAATTTCGCCTTCCAAAT
>CANHXV010000030.1 GCA_947464665.1 Comamonadaceae bacterium | reverse complement strand
TGTTTGGAAACAGCCGCCAGTCAAAGACCGATGGGATTCACAGGTGGGTATGGAAACCACAGGCGGGTGCCTGGGTCAAACCCCAGCAGAAGTGCTGATGTTGCGGCAACTGGAGGCGGCAACGTGTAGATTGTCGCACGAATCTGCAAACTCACAAATTAATTCTAAAGAATGAATAATTTAGACCGAAAGAGCTTTTTGGTGTTTAATTTAAATAAATACAACTACTATTGAATTCTTATACATGCGTCTTTTATATATCTCGGTCGCTAGGACGAAAAGAACTCGGACTTGGGTGCCATTCGGAATTTCCAATTTGCGCCACCTGCTTATTTGGATGATTGGCTTCTTGCTCTGCTTCCAGGCAATTGCACAAACCACTCGACTCGAGCGTGTTTTTGCCAATAGAGAATTGCGAACTTGCATTTGGCCTGAGTCCTATAGCATCAGCTATCGAAATTCCAAAACGCGTCAACTCAGTGGCATCGACATTGCCATCACGCAGGATTTGGCGCGGGAACTCGGGGTGAGATTGAGGTTTGTTGATAGCAATGTTACCCAACTCCATGAGTCGCTAGAGCTAGATCTTTGCGATATTGCAACACATGCGACTGGGAATAACGAAGAGAGGCAGGCTCGCTTACTTTTTTCTCAGCCGTATCTCAAAAGTGGTTTGTTTGCAGTGACCTTGAAAAACAAAGAGGGACTCCAAAACTGGGAGAGCCTAGATCAACCGGGGCGCGTCATTGCCGTTGCTGCGGGAACGATCATGGAAAGTGTCATGTCAAAGTCTTTGAAAAAAGCCAGACTACTTAGGGTTCAGCCCCCTGGAACCAGAGAGCAAGAGATTTTATCTGGCAGAGCAGATGCCTTTATGACCGACTATGCCTATAGTTTGAGAATGATTGAATTGACGGATTGGGCTACTGTGATTCAAGCGCCAAGTCACATGGCTGCAACCGAGTACGTCTACGCTTTTGCAAAAGGTGATAGCAGTTTGCAAATCAGAGTGGATGTGTTTTTGAGTCTTATCAAAAAAGATGGGCGCTTACTTCAGTACGCTAGAGCAAACAATCTTGAGCCCATCGTTTTGTTGAAATAATGGTCGAACTTCTGTGAAAAGAAATTTACCTTCCCATCCACCGATGACCCTGAATGCGGCGTCTCTGGGTGTCTACCGATTCGGATTTTCGGTTGCTGTATTCATCGTATTGGTTGCAGGTTTCTACCTTTGGAAAGACAGGGAAGACACTCTAGAAAGAGAGGCGGCTCGCGGTGATTTATTGACGCGCATCTTGTTCAGTCACATTAGCCGAACATTAGAGTCTTCTAGCGCCCTCATGACAGTGGCCAATCAGTGGTCAACCTCAAGTGCACCAACTCAATCCCAGCTCAAATCTGCCATCGAAAAATCCAGTTTCATTCGCTCTTTGTCAATGTTGACGGAAGATGGTTGGGTATTGGCAAGCTCTGAAGATGGCATGGTCAATCAGTCTGTGAGTTGGCTGCAACTTGGCTTGGAAAGGGACGTTGGATACGATTTGGCGGCAGGGCGATGGCAGCCTGCTCGCAATTTGTTTGACTTGAACAGAAACGGTGTTCCCTTAAAGGGCATTGCCAATTTGCCCTTGTCAATGCGCATGAAGCGTGCTGATGGTCGGGTGGTGCGATGGTTGGTGTTAATTAACCCGCAAGATTTAATTGCAGGTTTTGCAGACTCTGTCGACGAGCAATGCGACGCGGTTTACGTGTTCGATTATGCCGGTCGAATTCTGGCCAGCAGTTCAGACCGATGGTACCCGCATGACAAAGTATTTCCGGACATGCCTGCTGTCAAGCGGGTTGCAAATAATCAGGATTTTGGCCAATACTTTAGCTTGCAAAAAGATGTGAATCAGGTCGAAGAAAAGTTGGAAGTTCATTATCGAACATCGCCTCAACTGCCTCTGACTGTGGCTGTCGCTATTTCTCGAACCCGCTTAGAAGCCCAGTGGTGGCTTTCCTCAGCAGGTATCATTGGCATGTCTTTTTTGATGCTTTTTGCGACCTACTTGTTAACTCGCCAGGTCGCCTTCATTTGGGTGGGAAGGGAAAAAGACCGACTTGCTATGTCGAACGCATTGTGCGCTGCTGAGGATGCCAATCAAGCCAAATCTGCCTTCTTGGCTCAAATGAGTCACGAAATTAGGACGCCGATTAACAGCATGGTGGGGATGACTGAACTTGCATTGGGCACACGCTTAAACCCAGAGCAAAAAGACTATCTTGAGATGTCACGAACAGCCTCCCAAAGTCTGCTGCGATTGATCGATGATATTTTGGATTTCACCAGATTAGGTGCCAATCGCCTGACCTTGGATCAAACCTTGTTTGATTTGCATACGGCCTGTCAACAGGCTCTCAAAGGATTTGCATTTCAAGCAGAGCAGAAAAAAATTGATTTGTACTTAGCCATCGATCAAGACGTGCCTCAGTTGTTGGTGGGTGACCCCTTAAGGCTTGGGCAAGTTTTGCAAAATTTATTGGGCAATGCCCTTAAATTCAGTGATTCGGGTTGGGTCAAATTGAGTGTGCGAAAAATATCGGTCAGCACGCATGAAGTAGTGTGTGGTTTTGAAGTGACAGATACAGGCATCGGCATACCCGCTGAAAAAATGGAACTTATTTTTTCACCATTCAGTCAAGCTGATGCATCTGTCAATCGCAAATATGGTGGCAGTGGCCTTGGCCTTTCTATTGCAAAGAATTTGGTCCAACTGATGCAGGGTGAAATGAAAGTTCAATCAGGCATAGGCCAAGGAAGCTCTTTCTCTTTCACGGCTACATTTGAAACACCTTCTCCAGAAATACTGGGCAAGCAAATCATTTCTCAAAAGCAAATATCCACAGGTTTCAGTGCTATTTCCAATGCCGTGGATGTTTTTTTGGTTGAGTCCAATCCCTTTGCCAGAGAAATTCTGAGAAATTTATTGGCTGCCCAACAGATTAAACCGCTCGAAATTGTCACGCCTGTGGCATTGCAGTCTTGTTTAGAGGAATGGTTGAAGCAAGGCCTTAACCGCCAAACCTTGTGGGTCATAGACCACAGCTTGTTGGCCTACATTGAGCCCGCTTATTTGTTGGCGCAGGCAGCGAGGAAGTGGCCAAGCTTGTCTTGGGTGGTTTTATCTGATTTTGGTTTGAATCATGACGTTCAAAATTTGTGTGCTTTGGCTAGAACTTTAGGTGTTCGAGTCTTGAACTTGTACAAGCCTGTCACAGGTCTAGAACTTCAAAATGCGATGACAAGTCTGACGCAGCGAGATGAAGTCGGTGAGACGCTTTCAAAACCGAGTCCATTCAAAACCAAACACGTGGGCAACATATTGGTAGTTGAGGATACCCCGATGAATCAGCAACTGGCTCAATGGACTTTGGAAAAGCTGGGCTGCACAGTCGAAATTGCAAACAATGGTGAAACTGCATTGCAAAAAATTCGGTCGCACACCTACGATTTGATTTTGATGGATTTGCAAATGCCGGGCATGGATGGCCTAACGGCTACCCATGAAATTCGAAATATCGAAGTCACAGAAGCCTTGAAGATGACACCTATTGTGGCCATGACAGCTCACGTCCTAGACGAAGACCGTGCGCAGGCAAAAAAAGCAGGGATGCAGGACTTCCTCATCAAACCTGTTTCGGCCGATGAATTTCAAAGGATTTTGAATAAATTTTTGTAGATTGGCTCAGCCTGTGAGCCTAGGCTGAGCCGATAATTCAGACACGACTCACGCGCAGAAACAAGCTCCTCCCTATGGCCAAAGAATTTCAATCCGGATTCATGGTTTTCCATGGCAACCGCCTTGAAGACCTGCGCGATCTCACGGTTGGCCTGTTTCGGAACAAGCCTTTGCCCCCCTTGGTGCCAGAAACCTTGCTGGTGCAAAGCAATGGTATGAAGCACTGGCTCGAGATGGCCTTGGCCGACGACAGTGCCATGGGCATTTGCGCAGCCACTCAAATGGAATTGCCTTCTAGCTTTATTTGGCGCATGTACCGTTTGGTATTGGGCCAAGCGGTGGTGCCAGTGGCCATGCCCTTTGATAAAAAGGCGTTGGTTTGGCGCTTGTGGCGCTTACTGCCAGAGTTTGCAAAGGCATATCAAGTGGCACCTTTGCTGACCTACGTCAAAGACGATCTGCTCGGACGCCAAAGGTATCAGTTGGCACAGCAAGTTGCCGATGTGTTTGATGGCTATCAAAGTTACCGTGCAGATTGGCTTACTGATTGGGCCAAGGGCCAATTTGTATTGCAGCACAATGGGTTGCGCAAAGCCATGCCGCCGGACCAAGTATGGCAAGCACAGTTGTGGCAGTTGTTGCAGGAAGATGTCTTGCAAACCCAAGCCCCCGAGCTTGCGTCTCAATGCCATTCTCGGGCCGACGTGCATGCGCAATTCATGCGCAAGGCTCAGCATGCAGAAGCTTTGAAACCAGAAGGCTTGCCGCCACGCGTTGTGGTCTTTGGTATTTCTAACTTGCCCATGCAAGTGGTGGAAGCTTTGGCCGCCTTGGGTCGGTGGTGTCAAGTCATCATGATGGTCCAAAATCCTTGTCAAGAATATTGGGGCCATGACATGGACCTGGTCGCTCAGAAGCATTCGCTGCTTTCCTCTTGGGGGCAGCAAGGCCGAGATTATTTGCACGCGCTGGAGCGTTTTGACCAGCCTGAAAACGCCTTGACACTGATGAGCAAGCAAACTTTTTTTGTTGATCCGTCAAAACAAGCCTTCCCCACACGTTTGCAGAAAGTCCAGTCTGATATTTTAAATTTGAATGTCATGCCAGAGTATCCTGAATCTTTGGCTGACGATGGCAGCATTCAAATGGTGCAAGCATATTCACCGCAGCGTGAAGTCGAAATTTTGCACGACCGACTTTGGGCTTGGTTTGATCAAAACCCAAGTTGGAAGCCCACAGATGTGATGGTCATGGTGCCCGACATGGCTTCCTTTTCATCTCACATTCAAGCAGTGTTTGGCCGCTTTCCAGTTCATCATCCTCGGCACATTCCTTTTTCAGTGGCAGATACCACGCCGCGCCAGGTACCGCTGGTCCAAGCGCTTGAATTTTTGTTGAACTTGCCTGAGGCAAGAGTCTCCTTGTCGGAATGGCTCAGTCTCTTTGAAATATCGGCTGTTCGCGCTCAATTTCAAATGACTGAGGCAGATGTTCAGACCATGCAGGATTGGCTTCAGGCTGCCGCTGTGCGCTGGGGCTTGAGCCCAAGCCACCGCCAGAAATGGGGTGTGCCCAGCACCATGCCCAATGCCTTGCAAAATACTTGGGCCTATGGCTTACAACGATTGATACTGGGTTATGCAGCTGGGCAAACCGAGGGCACGGGGCTATGGCAGGGTGTCTTGCCCTTGCCTCAAGTTTCTGGCTTGAGTGCTCTAAAGGTGGGCTATCTGGCGCAGTGGCTGGAGGCTGTCGCTATCAGTTTGAATCAATTGAACGCCACGCATACACCTGCTGAATGGTGTTCCGTGATGCACCAGCTGATGGCGCGCTTTTTCAAAGCCGAAAGCGAATCCGATGAACGCATTCTGCTGCGCTTAAAGCAGGAATTGACGCAATGGCAATCCTTGTGTGAGCAGGCTGGTTTGTCAGAGCCCTTGCCATTAACGGTGGTTCGTGAACATTGGTTGTCGGGTCTGGAATCAGCAGGTCTGCAGCAGCGCTTCTTTGGTGGCGGTGTGCAATTTTCAACGCTTATGCCCATGCGCGCTATTCCCTTCAAGGGCCTTTGTTTGCTGGGCATGAACGATGGCGCTTATCCCCGTCAAAGCACGCCCCGTGATTTTGATTTGATGACAACGCACTGGCTTGCAGGCGATCGCTCGCGTCGCGAGGACGACCGTTACTTGTTCTTGGAAGCCTTTTTGTCTGCACGTGAAAAGCTCTATATCAGTTGGCAAGGGCGCAGGTCCACAGACAATCAGAAGATGCCAGCCTCTGTCTTGGTCGCTCAGTTGCGCGACACCTTAAAGGCGCGTTTCGTGCCTGAGCTTGATGCCGATTTACAGCCCTTGCAAGCCTTCTCTGCCAAATACTTCGAGCCCCATTCAAAGTTCTTTACTTATGCAAACGATTGGGAAAAAGCACAAAAAATTGACTCTGAATTGAAATCTACCGCGACTTCTTCTGAGGAGGTCAATGCCGAATTCCCTCCTCTTTCAGAATGGCCGATTCAAGAATGCATGCGTTTGCTAAAGCAACCGGTGGAGGTTTATTGGCGCAGCCGTTTGGGTGTTTTGCTCAGTGGCCCTGATGAGGCTTTGCGCGATGATGAGAACTTCTTTCTCAATGGACTTGACAGGTATGCCTTGGGCCGCAATTTGCTTGAAGCCGAGGACATCGAATTGCAACTGGAAGCTGAAAAATTGCTGGGTCATTTGCCAATGGGAGCTTCAGGTCAAGTGGTATTGAAACAGCAATACGATGCAGCACTTCGCGTGATAGACCGAGCTGCCCTTTACTTAGAACAGTACGCACAAGAGCTGCCAACTCAATCTGTGGCGGTTTTGATTGACATGCCCTGGGGAGACGTGCGCATCAGCGCCGAGATCGCTGGCTTGCGCCAAAAATTGCACTCCTCCAATCATTTGTCGATTGATTCTGAGCAGGTTCGAGTTCTGCAAATGATCAGACGACCTGGTGCAGTGGCCACAGGACAAAAGGACCAACAGACTGCCCGAGCCGATGTCTTGATCAACTTATGGCCCAACCACGTTTTGTTAAGCGCTGCAGGCTGGACAGTTCACTCAGTGGCCGTTGGACTTGATGGTGTGGCCGTATTGCCCGCCATGACGCCTCAAGCTGCCCAACATTTGTTGGCACAGTGGCTGGCTGTTTACGCACAAGCATGGACCCGTCCCTTACCCGTCACCTTGAAAGCAGGCTTGGTATTTGTGTCAGAGCAAATGCGAAATAAACAGTCTGACAAAGAAGCCAGGGCAGACAAGATCATCCAACTGGCCTTGGACAAGGCACGCAAAGAATTTTCGGATGGCTTCTCTGACAGCACCGATTTTGCGCGATCTTTGTATGTGCAAAGATCGTTCGACAATTTTGATCCCCTCATCGAAGGACTGCCAAACTGGGCGCCCCTTTTGTATGACGATTTGATCCATGCGGCTTCAATAGAAGGGGGGGCGTCATGAGTCAATTGAAAACGCAAAGGCTCAATGTACTCAAATTGCCCTTGAAAGGCATTCAACTCATTGAGGCCAGCGCTGGCACTGGCAAAACTTGGACTTTGGCTGCGCTGTATGTGCGCCTCATTCTGGGACATGGATGGTCAGGGCAGGGCCTTATGCCGCCTCAAATCTTGGTGATGACATTTACCGAGGCCGCCACGGCAGAACTTAGAGATCGCATTCGCGAGAGATTGGCACAGGCTGCGCAATTCTTCAGGGGGCAGACTGAAGATGCCGATGATTTCCTGCAACAACTTCAAGAAAGCTTGGGCACCGATTTGAATTCGCTGCATGCTGCACGCTTAGAGGAAGCCGCGCAGTGGATGGACGAGGCGGCCATTTACACCATTCACAGTTGGTCGAGTCGCATGTTGCGTCAACATGCTTTTGACAGCCAGAGTTTGTTTGATCAAAAGCGCTTAGACGATGCGTCAGCACTGAAGTTGAAATTGGTCAAGGACTATTGGCGAGAAAATGTGTATTCCCTCGAGGTCAAGCAACTGGGTGCCCTGAAAGATCTGGGTGGGTCACCCGAAGCTCTGCTCAAAAACATTCAATCGCTGTGGCAAAAATTTGAGAAATCACCAGGTGGGTTTCCTGATGCATCTCAAGACCCAGATCCAAAAAAGTTGATTTTCGACTGGGCACATTGGCAAGAGCGTGTTCTGCATTTGGAATTGCAAGCCAAGCAGCTTTTGTTGAACAACATGCCTAACGCAATAGACTCGTTGAAAAAGGCGTTTGAAAATGATTTGAATCGCAATTACTACCGAGTCAATAAACACGCTTACTTCCTTCACCATCTTGCAGACTGGGCTTCTGGCGAAGAGGCTGACTTGGATGTACTTTCCAAATTCACCTTTGAAAAGCTCAATGCCGGCTTAAAGAACGGTGCCAATCCGATTGACAATTCTCACGGTGTCTGGACCGCCATCGGTCATTGGATGGCTGAGCGTCACATGGAGCCTGAAGTTGGTGTTAATTTGTTGCAACATGCAGCACTCAAAGTGGGCCGAGCCTACTCGCAGCAAAAAAGAAGTTTGGCCAGTTTTGATTTTTCGGATTTATTGCAACGATTGCACGCTGCACTTCACGCACCAAGCAGTCGACTGCCTCAGATTGTCCGCGAGCAGTTCCCTGTGGCCATGGTCGATGAGTTTCAGGATACCGACCCCTGGCAATATGAATCCTTATCGCGCATTTACAGTTCGTCAAATTGGGTCATTCAAGAGACGGTCAGTAAGGCTCATGCAGTACCTGAAAATGCCAGCGCATTTTTGATGATCGGCGACCCAAAGCAAGCCATCTACAGTTTTCGAGGCGCCGATTTACCAACCTACTTGAAGGCGAGGCATTCGGCTGAGTCTATTTGGACGCTCAATGAAAATTTCAGGTCCAGTCACGAAGTGGTCAATGCCGTTAACCATTTGTTTGAAAAGGCTCAGAACCCATTTGGCGAAGTGCCGTTTGAGCGTGTCAATACACCCACACCGGCCAAGGCAGAAAGTCTTTTCTTGGCCAATGGTCAAAAAATGCCAGCGCTCACGGTATGGCATTTGGCTTGCGACAAACCCTTGAGTGGCGCGCAATACGGTGAAGAGATGGCGCAAATTTGCGCAACCCAAATGGTCATGTTATTGAATCAAGGCATCACCCAACCTGGCCGCATGGCGGTTTTGGTCAGAGATGGTCAAGAAGCTAAAAAGATTCGCCATGCCTTGGCTCAACGGAGTGTCCGAAGCGTCTACCTGTCAGACCGTGACAGTGTGTATGCCACTCGAGAGGCACTCGATTTGGCTTGCATCTTAGAAGCTGTCATACAAGCGCGAAATGCCAAATTGCTGAGGGCAGCCCTCACCACGCGAACCTTGTGCCTCAGCTTGCCTGAAATAGAGCAAGTGTTCCGTGCAGAAGAAGCCTGGGACATTTGGGTTGAGCGTTTTAATGCGTGGCACCACACCTGGCAAAGTCAAGGCTTCTTACCGATGCTTTACAAAATGGTGCATGAACAAGAAATCGGCAGGCGCATGCAAGCCGAGGGCGATACCGCTGAACGGCGCATGACCAATCTTTTGCACCTAGGTGAATTACTTCAATCGGCCAGCCTTCAATTGCAAGGTGAATCTGCATTGCTGCGTTTCCTCACCGATCAATTGGCCGATCCTCAGGCGCAAGGTGAAAGCGCACAAATGCGTCTTGAAACAGATGCTGAATTGGTCCAAGTCATCACCTTCCACAAAGCCAAGGGTTTGCAATACCCCTTGGTGTTTTTACCCTTTGTCGCCAATTTCAGAGAAGACAAAGACGACTCACTTCGAACGGCTGAAGAACGTCTGCAAGAGGACATTCGTTTGTTGTACGTCGCTTTCACGCGTGCACAGCAAGCCATGTGGATAGGCGTTGCCAAACGCCAAGGTGATTTCAAAAGCAAAGAGACCCAAGCGCAAAGTGGTTTGAGTGTTTTGTTACAGCGTCAGTCTGCAGATGATTTGCAAGAAAAACTGCAGGCATGGGCTGTGTGTGATGACATTCAAGTCATGCTTGCGCCTGAAGCAAATGCGGTGCTTTATGAGCCATCCAAATCTGTCAATGTAGAAGCTGCAACAGCTGCAAGATCGCCATCGCGCGCATTGCCCAATGCCGGCTGGACGGCCAGCTTCAGTGCGCTGACCCGAAAGCTCAGTGAATCCAAATGGCAGGTCGCAGACTCGGGCCTTGCGCGCGAAGAGCGTTGGCTGGATTCTCAAATTGACAACCCTGTTGCCAACGCCAATGCACTTTTATTGGCAGAGACATCTCTCTTTACAAAAACTGAACAACCCCATTTCAATCATTTCCCTGCGGGCAGTGCCTATGGCACCTTGTTGCACGATATTTTCGAATGGCAACTCAAAGCAGGCTGGCCTCTTCTCCAAAACGAATCAGACCTCGCTCCAGAAGTCAAAATTCGGTGGAAAGCCTGGTGGCAAGCCCAAGCCGACAGCCTGCAACTTCTTCCCCATGATCAAACCCTCTGCCTGCAACTCATTCGCCAATGTGCATCAACTCAATTCACACCATTGGGGTCAGATCAAAATTGTTTTAGTCTGTCAAAACTGAATGCCCAAAACGCTTGGCCAGAAATGGGCTTCACTTTCAAAACACATGGCGTCTCAACGCTGCACATTGACCAACTCATAAGCACTTCGGTGCATGCCAACAAAACTCGTCCTGCTTTGCATTCGCAGCAATTGAATGGCTTGCTGACAGGTTTCATGGACATTGTGTTTGAGTACCAAGGCCGCTATTACGTGCTCGATTACAAATCGAACAAATTATCCGACTATTCTCAAGACAGCATCACAAGCAGCATTCTTAGCCATCGCTACGACGTGCAATACACCTTGTACATCTTGGCGCTTCACCGACTCTTAAAGTCACGCCTCAAAGATTACAGCTACGAGCAGCATATGGGCGGTGCCGTCTATCTGTACTTGCGAGGCATCGATCAAGCTGGGCAGGGTTTTTATGCCAACAAGCCATCCTTTGAGCTGATCAATGCGTTAGACGAAGCTTTTAAATTGAATCAGCCATCGATTGCAGCAAGGGTATTGGCATGACCGACACGCAAGTCTCGCTCGGCCACACGCTAGTGCCTCCATTTGCTTCTGCCGTGGGCAGTTGGCCATGGACAGCTTTGGACTTGGCATGGCTTCAATTTTTAAAATCACATCAAGCAACGTCTGATCCCTTGCACGATTTGCTGGCGCTTTTGGTCAGCCATCAAATGGGCAGAGGGCACGCTTGTTTGGACCTTGATGCTTTGTTGCAAGACCCCGCGCATTTGCTTGATTGGACCGATGAGCAGACAAAGGCCTTGACCCAGTTTATTGCTACTTCAAAGCATGATGAACAGCCCACAGATTTTCTCGCTATGCCATGCAACCCATGGTCTGAAGCTGCCAAAACAATGCCCTGGGCTATGGGCGAAAATTCACCCATCCGGGTCTCTTTCAAAGAGGACAGCCAAGCGCAAAGGGTGTATTTGAGGCGCGCCTGGCAAGCAGAGCAAACCATTCAAGCGTCTATTCAAACGCGTCTTTCGCAAAACTTTGAAGTGCCAAAGGACAGCGAGGAAAAACTAAATAAACTGTTCGGCCTTCAAACCAATCAAACTGATTGGCAACGCATCGCATGTGCCAAAGCTTTGCGTGCTGGATTGACTCTCATTACAGGCGGGCCCGGAACTGGTAAAACGACAACCGTAGTTCGTTTGTTGGCCTTGCTCCAACAAGCAGCTCACGATCAGCAAACAACATTGCGCATTCTTTTGGCAGCCCCCACGGGCAAGGCCGCCAGTCGATTGAGTTCCTCGATTCAATTGGCATTGGCCAGCTTGCCTGAAGCTTGGGGTGAAGGCATTCCATCCCAAGCCGTCACATTGCACCAACTGTTGCAATACAGCCCCAATTCAGCCTCAAGGGCTGCGCCATTGCTGGCAACAGACTTGGTGGTGGTGGACGAAGCCTCCATGATTGATCTTGAACTCATGGCGCGATTGATGAAATGTGTACCGACAAAGGCCAGATTGGTTTTGTTGGGCGACAAAGATCAGTTGGCCTCGGTAGAGGCTGGTGCGGTGTGGTCTCAGCTTTGCGAAGGTGCCGCGCATGCAGACAACACCATCCAAGCGCACGCTACAAAACCCTACACCTTGCCTGAACAAACTGCGGTACTTCATGTTAGCCGGCGCTTTGATGCCAACAGCGCCATCGGTCAATGGGCCCAATTGATCAACGCTGGTGATCTGCAGCAAATACAAAAAAAATGGCAAGTCTTAAGCACTGCAAGCAATGTGGATAGCATCGAAAGCTCGGAGGTTCAGATCTGGCCAGATCAATGGCGCGACAGACCCCAAGGGAAGTTGGACCCAGAAGTCGCTCATGCATTGCGTGCAGGTTGGTTCGCTTGGTTGCAAGTCTTAAAACCCCTGCAACAAGCCGGTGCCATTTGTGACAATGCGCAGGCCCTTCAGTTATTGAATCATTTCAGTGAGTTTCAAGTGCTGTGTGCACTGAGACAAGGCGCCTGGGGTGTTCAATCTTTGAACGAGCAAATCGCTATGGCCTTAGGCTTATCTCAAACTGCGGAGAGAAACTTTCAGCCTGCTAAAGCGCAGGATGGCTGGTTCATTGGACGTCCCATCATGGTTACCCGCAATGACTATCACCTTCAACTCATGAACGGCGATGTAGGCCAGTGTTTGCCCACTGTCAATGGACTTCGAGTTGCGTTCCCTGATGGCAAGGGGGGTATTCGATGGGTGCTGCCGTCCCGGTTGGATGCTGTTGAAACGGTGTGGGCCATGACGGTTCACAAATCACAGGGATCAGAGTACGACCATGTGCTTCTGGTGTTGCCTGACCGAGATGCACCCGTGCTCACCCGTGAGTTACTTTACACCGGTGTGACGCGAGCCAAATCTCGCTTAACTTGGTGGGTGCCTAAGCCCTCGGTGCTGTTCAACGCGGTGGGTCAGAGAGTCACCCGAAGTGGCGGTTTGGCAGATGCCCTGTTTCATCCGTCAAAATAGGCCCTTCAAAAAAAAGTGAGCAATGATGAATTTCGATGAAATGGCTGACAAATTGTCAGCCCACCCAGACTTCAAAGTGAAACGTCGCTTGGTTCCAATTCTCGACTTTGGACCTGGGTCTGGCGGGCCAACCAAGCGAATCCTCATTTTGGACACGGAAACAACAGGCCTAGACTGGCGTGCAGAAAACATCATTGAGTTGGCCATGTTGTCTGTTGATGTGGATTTACATACGGGACAACCTGTTGGCGTGGTTGAGGTCTATGAAGATTTCGAAGATCCAGGCAGACCTATCCCTTCAGAAATCGTCAAGCTCACAGGCATCACCGACCATGACGTGAAAGGGCAGAAACTCAATGAAGTCAAAATCAATGCGATGGTTGAACGCGCAGACCTCATCGTGGCGCACAACGCTGGTTTCGATCGCCCCTTTGTTGAAAACCGATTAGAAGTGTTTGAGCACAAAGCTTGGGCCTGCTCCTTTGCCGGTATCAACTGGAAGGCTCAAGGTTTGGGATCAGCCAAATTGGAATTTTTGTGCAGCGAGTTGGGGTGGTTTTACGACGCGCACCGTGCGCAAGTGGACTGCCATGCTTTGTTAAGAGTCTTGTCGTCGAATTTGAAGACCCAGCCAGATGACTTGCCAACATCGGGATTTCTACAACTTTTGAAGTCAGCCGAACAAGCCCGAACAGTGGTCAAAGCATTTGGTTCGCCATTTGAAAGCAAAGACAAACTCAAGGCGCGCGGCTACCGCTGGGATGCAGAAGCCAAAGTTTGGTTCACAGCTGTGAAATCAGCGGATGCTTTGGAGGCAGAAGCCGAATGGCTTAAAACACAGATTTACGGGGGTCGTTCTGCCAGAATTGGTCTCGAAACTCAAGATGCATGGGTCCAATTCTCAAGTCGAAGTGGTCAATCGGGAGACCGAGTCTTGTAATTTGAGAAATTTCAGGGGCTGAAAGCGCTGAAGAGGCACCTAAAGGCAGGGATAATCACGGGTTCGGGAAAATTAAGCCTCCCTTTTGGAAATTCATTTTTTCCCTTCCTTTTTGAAGAGCATCCCAGCCATGGCCCAATACGTTTTTTCTATGAACCGCGTCGGAAAGATCGTGCCGCCGAAGCGACACATTCTCAAAGACATTTCTCTCAGTTTCTTCCCCGGCGCCAAAATTGGCGTGCTCGGCTTGAATGGCTCCGGCAAGTCCACCTTGCTGAAAATCATGGCCGGCATTGACAAGGAGATTGAAGGCGAAGCTATTCCCATGGCCGGCCTCAAAATTGGCTATCTGCCGCAAGAGCCGCAGATGGACCCCACCGAAACCGTGCGCGAAGCGGTTGAAGGCGGCATGGGTGAGGTGAAAGCTGCGCAAGCTCGCCTCGAAGAAGTTTATGCAGCCTACGCTGAAGAAGACGCAGACTTTGATGCCCTGGCTGCAGAGCAAGCCAAACTCGAGGCTATCATCGCCACAGCTGGCGATGCGTCCGACCACCAACTGGAAATTGCCGCTGATGCGCTGCGTTTGCCCCCATGGGACGCCATCATTGGCAAACTCTCTGGCGGAGAAAAACGACGTGTGGCTTTGTGCCGTTTGTTGCTCAGTCGCCCTGACATGTTGCTGCTTGACGAACCCACCAACCACTTGGACGCAGAAAGTGTGGACTGGCTTGAGTTGTTCTTGCAACGCTTCCCTGGCACCGTAGTGGCCATTACCCACGACCGCTACTTCTTGGACAACGCGGCCGAGTGGATTTTGGAACTGGACCGCGGTCACGGCATTCCTTACAAAGGCAACTACTCAAATTGGTTGGAGCAAAAAGAGACACGCTTGGGCCAAGAGCAACGAACAGAAGACGCTCGCACCAAGGCCATGAAAAAAGAATTGGAATGGGCCCGCTCCAACCCCAAAGGACGTCAAGCCAAGAGCAAGGCGCGTTTGGCACGCTTTGAAGAGCTGAGCGATTACGACTATCAAAAGCGCAATGAAACACAAGAAATTTTCATTCCTGTGGCCGAGCGTTTAGGCAATGAAGTTTTTGAATTCACCAATGTCAGCAAGTCCTTTGGCGATCGTCTGCTCATTGACAATCTGAGCTTCAATGTGCCTGCTGGTGCCATTGTGGGCATCATTGGCCCTAATGGTGCTGGTAAATCAACGCTCTTCAAACTCATTGCGGGCAAAGAGCAGCCTGACAGCGGAACCATCAAAGTGGGTCAAACGGTGAAGATGGCTTTCGTCGATCAAAACCGTGACGATCTGTCTAACGATAAAACCGTTTGGGAAGATGTCTCTGGTGGATTGGACATCATGACTGTTGGCAAATTTCAAATGCCCAGCCGTGCCTATTGCGGCCGCTTTAACTTCAATGGTGGCGATCAGCAAAAGAAAGTCGGCATGTTGTCCGGTGGCGAGCGCGGCCGTTTGCACTTGGCCAAAACCCTCATCGAAGGCGGCAACGTGTTGCTGCTTGACGAGCCCTCCAATGACTTGGATGTGGAAACATTGCGCGCCTTGGAAGATGCCTTGCTTGAATTTGCAGGCTCGGTCATGGTCATCA
>CANHXV010000029.1 GCA_947464665.1 Comamonadaceae bacterium | reverse complement strand
TTTGCGGGTAAATACAAAGTGCCTATGCGTGTGCTGTCTAGCTTCACACCTTGGGACATCGACATTCATGAAGAAGCCAAGTCTGGCACGCTGATCACTTTTGAGGAAGACGAAAAAATGGAACAAGCCGTAGTCTCCGGCATTGCGTTTAACCGCGATGAAGCCAAAATTTCTGTGTTGGGCGTGCCCGACAAACCTGGCATTGCTTACCAAATTTTGGGTGCAGTGGCCGACGCCAACATTGAAGTTGACGTGATCATTCAAAATTTGAGTAAAGATGGCAAAACCGACTTTAGTTTCACTGTGCACCGCAATGATTTTGCGCGCACCATGGACCTTCTGAAGGAAAAAGTGTTGCCGTCTTTGGGCGCCAGCGAAGTCATTGGCGATGCCAAAATTTGCAAAGTGTCGATTGTGGGCATTGGCATGCGAAGCCATGTGGGAATTGCCAGCAAAATGTTCCGCTCATTGAGCGAAGAAGGCATCAACATTCAGATGATTTCTACGTCCGAAATTAAAACCTCTGTGGTAATTGACGAGAAATACATGGAATTAGCGGTAAGGGCCCTGCACAAAGCCTTTGATTTAGACCAAGCCTGATATAATTTTCAGTGCTGGAATCGTGACCGAGTGGCCGAAGGTGCTCCCCTGCTAAGGGAGTATAGGGTGTAGAGCCTTATCGAGAGTTCGAATCTCTCCGATTCCGCCAGCTAAGTTTGAAAAGCCGTTGATCCGTCAACGGCTTTTTCATGGGTAAGTTTTTTTTGGCATTGCTGAGGGGTGATGCATTGGGGTAGCTTCGCCGGCTCTGAAGTTACAAACCTTCTACCCACTTTCTGTGTCGAAAAAACGCGCCTCTCATTTGACGCGAATTGCTATGATGGCTGCAACAAGCACTCAAATTCCCATGGAGAAAATCTTGAAGATTGCCTATAGCCGACTTCACTTGCTTCAAACAACAATAGTCACTGCGAGCCTTTGTTTGTCTAGCGCTTTCGGATTGCCCGCAGTAGCTCAGTCCTGGCCCACAAAGCCAGTTAAAGTAGTGGTTCCTGCTCCAGCTGGCAGCTCCTTGGATGTCATTGTGCGAGGTATGGGTGACACCCTTAGCAAGCGTTGGGGGCAGCCATGGGTCGTGGAAAACAAACCCGGTGCGGGCGGCACCATTGGCATGGACTTGGTAGCCAAAGCGCCCGCCGACGGCTACACCCTTGGTATCGGTTTCAACGGCCCCATCGCCTTTGGCCCCTTCATGTTCAAGAAAATGCCCTACGACCCTGCCAAGGATTTGATGCCCATTGTGCTCACCAGCTCACAGCCCAATGTTTTGGCTGTTCCTGCGGCACACCCTGCCAATAATTTTCGTGAGTTTCTTGCCTGGGCAAAAACTCAGGGTGACAAAGTGAGTTACGCCTCTGTGGGGCAAGGGAGTTCATCGCATTTGTCGATGGAGTTGCTTAAGGCCACTGCTGGCTTTGAAGCCACGCATGTGCCCTTCAATGGCTCCCCTGCTGCTGCAATGTCTGTCGCACAAAACGAAACGCAGGCATTGCTAGCTGTTGAGCCTGCATTGCTTTCTCTGGTGCAAGGGGGCCGTCTTAAATTGATTGCCGTCACCAGCCCGCATAGGTTGCCCACTCGCCCAGATTTGCAAACTGTGGCAGAAGCAGGTTTTACGGGCTTTGATGCTTTGGCATGGAATGGCATTTTTGCACCCGCCGGCACACCTGCAGATATCGCCATCCGTTTGAATACCGATATTAACGCGGCCATGACCGAGCCCTCTTTTCGGCAAAACATGCTGAAGCAGGGCTTGATCATTGGCGGTGGTTCAGCTGCGAGCTTTAAAACATTCATTGACAGCGAAACACGTAAGTGGGGTGCCATCATTACCAAGGCAGGTATCAAGATTGATTAAGCTAGGTGCTCGCTTATGGATGTTGTTTTTGATGCTTGCGTTGTCAGGCTGTGCCAGTCACACGCGAAGTATGGCCGACAGCATTGGGCCTCATTTTGAAAAGTTCCAAGAGCCTGTTTGCCAGCGTTCTTTTGAATTGGCTTCTTTGCACGATGACATACGCTTTGCCCGCATGATTGCTACGCCTTCGTTGTTGCTTTTAACTGGTGGTAGTTATATCGTTCCTTTACTGAGTCTCAACATGGGCTTTGACGCACTTGATCAAATAGACTCATCACATGTGTCGCAAGCTTGTGGAGGCTTTGCAACGCCTGCTAGGAATATTTTGGAGAAAGTGGTGTTGGGGGCAGGGTTCAGTTTGTTTACTGGAAATGTGAAACTGGGTGGCAATTGAATTTGCGTATCTGAGTCTTATCTGCTTAACGCTCCCCGCCAAAGAACCTAAACAAATCAATGTTGATCTAACCCCAATGAAAGTTTCACAACTTGCAGGGCTTGGGGCATGCATGTAACTTTTAGATCCGTTGCAAAACCCAAGGTCTCACCATCTGCGGCCACTGGCACAGGGGTAGCATTGCGTATGGATGCAATTGAAAACGGACAGCACTGAATGCGTGCGTGCCCTATGTGTTTGCCTATCAGTAAGCGAGGCAACATCAGTAAAGTTTGCAAGCGGTTGAACTTTCCGCCTACCAACAAGTTAAGTTGGCCGTCAGTGATTGACGCACGAGGCACGGCTGGCATACCGCCGCCATAAGTCGGTGTGTTCAGCGCAGAGGCCAGCAGGCTTGAACCTTGGTGGATTAAATGACCGTCAGCTTCAATTCGCAAATCCCAGTTTTTCAAATGCACCAACTCACGCAGAGTAGCCAATAAATACCTTGGCAGACCGCTTAAGAATTTGGGGCCAGCCAGAGCACGATTGCCCACGGAGGCATCGAAGCCAACGGCCAAGCTGGAATGAAAGTAATGCACGGACTTGTGACTCAACTCAACGCGCCCCAAGTCAATTGAACTGGACGGCGCATGAAGCGCATGTACCAAGGCTTCTTGCCAAATCATTCGATGCAAACCCCAGGCACGTGCGCAATCGTTGCCACTACCATACGGCACCAAGCCCACTTCATGGCCACCTTTCAGCAGGCCTGGCAACATTTGATTTAACGTGCCATCGCCACCCACCACAATCACGCGCGTTTTGTGTGACAAATCAGAAAGCACTTGAAGCGCCTTCTCAATGCTCTCGGGGACAAGAATTTGAGCTTGTGCGTTGTTTGCAGGTAGGGCCTTGCAGAAAGCCTGAATGGGATGCACCAGCCCTCGAGCTCGGCCACCTGCGGCATGAGGGTTGATCAGGATCAGAGTGGGCATGGACTTTTTTTGCGGAATGCACCAAAGATTGCAATTGGTTTTCACCTTTAATTGTCTGCCCTGTCTTCAATTGGACGATTGGTGTTGACCCTAGTTCGCTAGTCTTTAGAATGACAAGGCATATTCAAGAATTCCGAATCTCAGGGTACTTCATGGCTTTAAAATTTAGCTTTTTCAAAATATCCGTTCTAAAGGCTCTGTGCCTTGCCTCCATCGCCACTGGCGTTGTTCAGGCGCAAACGCCGCCCACCGCGCCAGCTTCTGCTCCTGCTCCAGCAAGTGCTACGCCTGCAGCTACTGCCACACCGCCCGCAGCCCCTGGTTCATTGCGTCCCATGAAAGACATTCTGAAAGATGCCAAGTCAACGCCTGGTTTTTTCAATTTGCACCAAAAAGACGAGAAGATCTGGATTGAAATATTGCCATCGCAGTTTGGCAAACCTTTTTTCTTTTCTTACAACGTGCCTCGATCAATTGGTGAACGCGGTTTGTATGGAAGCCAAATGGGTGGCTCCAAGTTGGTGGAGTTTCACAAGGTGGGCAATCAGGTTCAGTTGATCGCTAAGAACACACAGTTCTTCGCGAAAGAAGGCACGCCACAGGCGCAATTTGTGTCTGAGTCTTTTTCCGACAGTTTGATGAGCAGTGCCCCTGTAGTGTCAGCACCCAATCCTGAAACCAAATCTGTTTTGGTGGAAGCCAATGTGCTGTTGTTCTCGGATATTCCAGGTTATCAAACCAGACTGGAAGGGTCTTTTCGCATGCCCTTTAGTTTGGACACCCGCAATACCTCCTTCAGTACGACCAAAAATACACCATCATTGACAGGCCTTGAAGTCAAAGCGCATTTTTCTGTGCCCAAGTTGTCAGCACCGCCTATGACGCCATCGTCAGTGGCAGCGCCACCACCCCCCAGTGCAACACCCGACCCACGAAGCCTGTTTGTATCTTTCTACTACAGCTTCATGCCCTTGCCAGATCCCATGGCGATCAGAATTGCTGACGAGCGTGTCGGTTACTTTACTGTTGCACGCACAGACTACACCACCGATTTGAACTTGAAATCAAAAAATCATTTGGTCAAGCGTTGGCGTCTTGAAAAGAAGGACTCAAAAGCTACAGTGTCTGAGCCTAAAGAGCCCATCGTTTACTGGCTCGACAAAAATATTCCAGAAAAATACCGTGACACTGTGAGTCAAGGTGTTTTGGAGTGGAACAAAGCTTTTGAGCGTGCTGGATTTAAAAATGCTTTGGTGGTTAAACAGCAGCAAGCCAGCGACGATGTCAACAATATGGATGCCAAGCATGCATCGGTGCGTTGGTTTACCGGCTCTGATGTGGGCTTTGCCATTGGCCCATCGCAAGCCGATCCGCGCACTGGAGAAATCTTAGATGCAGACATTGGTATGTCTGATGTGTTTACGCGGGGTGCTCGTCGCACCGTCATTGAAGATTTGGCAAGAATTCGTGGATCAGATGGTGAATTGTGTGACCATGCCGAATCTGCGGTAAAAGAATTGCACTATGCCTTAGATTTGTTAGAGGCTCGCGGCCTCGAACTAGACAGTCCGCAGGCCGATGCACTTGCCAAGGCGTATTTGAAAGATGTGATCATGCACGAGGTTGGGCACACTCTGGGATTGCGACACAATTTTAGAGCTTCTACTGTATATGACTTGAAGCAAATCCGAGATCCTAATTTCACCAAGATCAATGGCGTGGCATCGTCAGTCATGGATTACACGCCGTTCAACATTTCTGCCAAGGGCGAAATGCAAGGTGAGTATGTCATGTCAACGATTGGTGCTTATGACTATTGGGCCATTGAATTTGGCTATAAACAATTTGAATCTGGACAAGAAGAGCAAGGACTTGCGCAAATTTTGGCCAAATCTACTCAGCCTGAGCATCAGTATGACTCCGATGAAGATGCGGGATTTGGCGGCGTGGGCGGCTTAGATCCCATGGTGAACCGCTTCGACTTAGGGGCCGATCCTTTGGCTTATTACAAGAAGCGTATGAAACTTTCAAGAGAATTATGGGACAGGTTGCAAAATATGAATTTGGCAACGGGTGATAGCTATGAGCGTCTTACTCGAAGTTTTAGAAGCGGCTTTAGTCAATTGGGGCGTGTTGCACCCTTGGCCGCCAAATACATAGGGGGAGTTCACGTTCGACGTGAGAGAGCGGGCTCTGGCAAACCTGTGTTTGAACCTGTAAGTGCCCTGAAGCAAAGGGAAGCGCTGAGCTTAATCAACCGAGATTTTTTTGGAACAGACAGTTTTAAATTCAAGCCTGAGTTTATTGCTCGTTTAGCACCCGATCGATTTGAGCGCAGTGGCCCAGAGACTAATTTTCAAATGTCTGTCGCCAGTCAAGTTGCCAATGTCCAAAAAGGCATCCTAGACCATGTTTATTCAAGCGCGGTCGCCACGCGATTGGCTGAAGTCGGCATGAAAGTAAACGACCCCAAAGAAACTTTGAGTCTGGCTGATGTTTACGATAGCCTGCAAGACGCTATCTGGTCTGAGGCTAAAGCAGGTCAAGAGACCAGCCTGATTCGACGTAACCTGCAGCGCGAGCAATTGCGTCGCATGACTGATGTGTTGGTTAAACCTGCCGGTTCATGGCCTGCCGATGCGCGCAGTATCATGCGCGAAAACGCACGTCAGTTGGTCAGTGTGTTGGAAAAAGCCAATGCCAAAACCGGTTTGTCTAAAACCACGCGTGCGCATTACGCCGATGCGCTCGATACTTTGAATGCAAGCTTGAAGGCCTCCATGCAAAGGGCCGCACCCTAAAAGAATTTACAAAATTGAGTTTGTCTTGACCGAAGAGTTGACAAACGTCTTCGCTAGATTTTCGCACCCAAGTCCATGGCTAAATTTCTGCCACAAGCAAGAGACTGAGCATTCTCATGGATTGCTTGTATAGTGGTTGGCCAGCCTTGCATGTGTTGTTCACTGATGGCTGCCAGTGCATCGATCCATAGGGGCTCGTCGTT
This sequence comes from Comamonadaceae bacterium, assembly GCA_947464665.1. Taxonomy (GTDB): domain Bacteria; phylum Pseudomonadota; class Gammaproteobacteria; order Burkholderiales; family Burkholderiaceae_C; genus Limnohabitans_A. Next base: position 9,187 of record CANHXV010000029.1, on the reverse strand, counting down.
CATGCAGGGTATATAGTTGAAGGTCTTGCCGCCCGCATGTAAAAACGCTTCGCGGCCTTCCATGCTAATTTCTTCCAAGGTTTCTAGGCAGTCGCCTGTAAAGCCCGGACACACCACATCAACGCTTTGGGTGCCCGCTTGAGCCATTGCAATGAGCGTTGGCTCGGTATAGGGCTCTAACCATTTGGCCTTGCCAAATCGAGATTGAAATGTGACTTTGTATTGGTCCTTGGTCAGGCCTAATTTCTCAGCCAAGAGTCGACCTGTTTTGTAACATTCGCAGTGGTAGGGATCGCCAAGTTGCAGGGTCCGTTCAGGCACCCCATGAAAGCTCATGACCAGTTGTTCTGCACGGCCATGTGTTGCCCAATGCTTTTGAATGCCTGCTGCCAAAGCTTCGATGTAACCAGCGTGGTCGTGGTAGTGATTCACAAAACGAAACTCTGGCAAATTTCGCGTTTTTAAACTCCAACGGTAGACGGCGTCAAAAACAGGCGCAGTGGTTGTAGCGCTGTATTGAGGGTAGGCGGTCAACATCAAAATACGTGTAACCCCTTCTTCTCGCAAGGCGGTCAATTGCGATTCGATGCTGGGTTGGCCATAGGTCATGGCGTACTTGACGGCTACTTCATGCCCTTTTGATTTTAAATTTGCAGCCAAACCCAAAGCTTGTTTTTCGGTCCATACCCGCAATGGGGAACCTTCTGCAGTCCAAATGCTGGCGTATTTGGCGGCAGATTTGGCAGGCCGTATCCGCAGAATAATGCCGTGCAAAATAAGCCACCAAATGGGCTTTGGAATTTCAACCACGCGAGAATCTCCCAGAAACTGGGCGAGATACTGCCGCAGCGCTGGTGCTGTGGGCTCTTTGGGGGTACCAAGGTTGCAATACAGGACAGCTGTCTTTGCAACTTGTCCATGTTGATAGGGGGGTTCTTTTTGAAATGCCATGCGTTATTCTCTCCCACCATGATCGACTTTTCAAAAATTAAAGCCATCTCTCTCGATTTAGATGACACTTTGTGGCCCGTTTGGCCCACGATTGAGCGCGCCGAGGAGGCCTTGGCGCTGTGGTTGGCCGAAAAAGCCCCAGGAACAGTACCCTTGTGCGCTATTCCGGGTTATCAACGTCAGATTCGCGAGACCATGCCTACGCTTCGGCCTGATCTTGGCAATGACTTGTCAGCTTTAAGGCGAGAAGCCATTCGGGTACTGCTTGAGCGTGCGGGGGAGGATCCTGGTTTGGCCGAGCCAGCTTTTGAGGTCTTTTTTGAAGCCCGACAAAAAGTTATTTTTTTTGAAGACGCGCTGTCGTCCTTGGACTTTCTCAAATCCAGATACCCCATGGTTGCACTTTCTAATGGCAATGCGGATATCCATAAAGTTGGATTGAAGGGCTACTTTGTAGCAGCTTTTAACCCTATCATTTTGGGTGTGGGAAAGCCTGACCCCAAAATGTTTCATGCGGGAGCTCAAGCTTTAGCCGTATTGCCCGAAGAAATCTTGCACATTGGCGACGATCCTCACTTGGATGTGTTGGCAGCGCAGCGTGCAGGCTTGCAAGCGGTATGGCTGAACCGTGAAGAAAAATTGTGGACCCATGAATTGCACCCGGCTCCATTCACAGTGACCAGTTTGAAGCACCTTTGTGATATTTGGCCAGACTGATCGGAATGGCCAAACTGAAAACTCAGGGCACCGCCTGGATGCCTGACATGACGGCGCCTTCTAGGGTTGCAGGATAAGGTCCTTCTACATAGTCGCCACACACCGTGATACCTTGGCAAGGCGTTGCGTTGGGTCGCATTAAACGGGGTGTACAGGCAAAGGTCGCTCTTTTCTCCACCACGGTTTGAATCACGCTGAAGGCCTCGATGCGCAATGTGGCTGGGGCAAGCTGTGGTAACAGGTCACTCAATTGCTTCATGACCTGACGCGTCACATCTTCTTTGCTTTGTTTGTTGGCGCTGATCACAAAGGCTAACAAACCTGGTGTTTGGGCTTCAGAGTAGATTTGACCGCGGTCAAACGCAAACTGTGCGGGCGAACCCTGGGCGGTTCTAAGTGCCAGCATGGGCCGGGGTAATTTGAAATCTACGGGGCCTTGAACATACACCGTGGCAATGGCCTCATGTCGAAGTTGATTGGCTGTGGCTGCCCATCCTGCATTGAAAGTTTCAAGCAAATGTGCCGCATCCCAAGCTGGAGTTGCAATCACCAGATGGTCAAACTGATTGTTGCCTAATTGCCAAAGTGGACCCTGATTTGTTTGATTGCCTAAATCGACAATGCTTTCAATCCGATAGCCAGTTTGGCAGGATGCGCCATTTTTTTCGAGCCACTTAATGGCATTGCTAGGAAATAGCTCACCCAAGTCCAGTCTAGGAAGCAACAGATCTGAACTGCCTGCAGGCCCAAACAGTGCATCTTTGACAATGCGTAAAAAAACTCTGCCGCTGGCTTCATGCGCAGGGGTATTAAGCGCCGAAACGCATAAGGGCTCCATCAAATCTTGCCAAACAGTGGGCGTCAAGTTCTGACAAAGATCGGCTACTGTAAGTATTTCTGCGCATTCAAAATTCATACTTTGCCATTGCCATGAAGTTTTGATCAGCCGCCACTTGTCAACCGCACTCCAGCAAGAGTTCATGCAAATGCCTTGCAAAAGATTGATGGGAAATGACTTATTAGGAAGCGACAGTCCTGAGCCGTCTGCATAGCGCAATTGAAGAGGACGACGCCAGAATACCTTTTCCAAATGGATGCCCACCGTCTGCATCATGGAAAGAGTCTGTTGATAAGCACCAATCAAAATATGTTGACCATTGTCTAATGGCGGATAGCCTTCAGAATTAGTTTGGATTGAACGTGCCCGCCCGCCCCAAAATTGACTGGCTTCTAGCAAGGTGACGTGGTGACCCTTTTGAACAGCCGTGATGGCTGCAGCCAAACCCGCCCAACCTGCACCGATGACGGCAATTTTTAAACGCTGGCTCAAAGTCGTCCAAGCGCTTGCACTTTCCATGCAAGCCACAATTTACGCAGGGGTGTCAGCGCAATGCGCTGGTGCAAAACTTGAAAATTGTCTGCTTCAATTTCCCGCAACAGGGTGCGGTAAATACTGGCCATCATCAGGCCTGGTTTTTGCGCTTGTTTGTCGGCAGCGGGTAGCAATGCAAATGCTTCTTCATACAAAGCATGGGCTCGAGCCGCCTGAAATTTCATCAATGCCGTAAAACGTTCTGAGTATTGGCGCTGTATCAAATCTTGCGACTTCACATCAAACTGTTTCAATTCGTCGATGGGCAAATAGATGCGGCCGCGCATGGCATCTTCTCCCACATCTCGCAAAATATTGGTGAGCTGAAAAGCTAGGCCCAGAGTGTGGGCGTAGTGTGTGGTTGCTGGGTCGGTTTGACCGAAAATTTTGGCAGCCACTTCACCCACCAAACCTGCGACCAAGTGGCAATACTTTTTCAAACCAGCGTAGTCGAGGTATCGAGTTTGAGTCAGGTCCATTTGGCAGCCCTCAATGACCGACAGCAAATGATGAACTTCAATGCCGTAATCTTTCACGTGCGGCATCAGGGCCAGCATGACAGGGTGAGTGGCGTGACCGTCAAAAGATTGGATAACTTCTTTCTGCCACCAAGCCAAGGTATTTTGAGCCACACTTGGATCCGAGATTTCATCGACCACATCATCGACTTCACGGCAAAACGCATAAAAAGATGTGATGGCGGCGCGTCTGTTGGCCGGTAGAAAAAGGAACGCGTAATAAAAGCTACTGCCAGAACTGGCTGCTTTTTGTTGGACGTACTCTTGAGGTGTCATGGTGCTTGATTCTCCCACTGTCTGGGGCGCATCCAGAGGGCACGCCACAGCATCAGGGGAAAGTCCCATGCACGCAGGCGAGGCCGTTTGGTTAAAACTTGGGGTCCCAGCGCTCTGACTTTTTCCAAAATTCGCAAGCCGCCTTGAACCACCAGTCGCAATTCCCAACCGGCTCGGCCGGGTACTTGATGCACCAAGGGCGCACCCTGAAGCATTAACTTGTGCGCATGTGCACACAGTTCTTCAAGCAAAAGAGGCGTCTCTTTGTGAGCTTGGTCTTGGGGTAAATAAAATCTGCCTCGCGGGATGTCTTCACTCAAGTCTTGCCAAAAATTGATCAACTGCAGTGCGCTGCAAATGGCATCACTTCTCAGTAAGGCCTGCGCATCCTTGACGCCATACAGGTGTAACAACAAACGGCCCACAGGATTGGCGGAAAGTTGGCAATAGCTTAACAATGCTGACATGTTGGGGTAGGTTGCGCCTTGTGCTGTGGCTTTGACATCTTGTTCAAAGGCTTTTAACAAATCATCCAGCAAAGAAACGGGCAGTGTGAATTGCTCAATCACTTGGTGCAAAGGTGAAAAGATAGCAGCTTGTGCACCTGACACCTCTGTTGTTGCTTGCAATTCATGCCGAAAGGCCATCAATAATTTCAAACGCTCTTCGGTGCTGAGATGGCCTTCATCTGCGATGTCATCGGCCGCACGGGCGAACGCGTAAATGGCTGCGATGGCTGGCCGAAGGTGGGGCGGACACAGAAAAGAAGCCACCGGAAAATTTTCAGGGTGGGTGATGGGAAGGGCTTGAACTTCCTGAGGGCTTGCTTGTTTCAGTAGCATGGGCCTTGGTATTTTCGCTTGACAAGCATCATGGATTACCCTAGATTACTAACCAGTCAGTCATTAATTTGGATTCTCCAATGTCACAGCATTCCATGCGTCTTACTTTTCTGCCCATTTTGTTCTTTGCCTTGATTTTGGGCATTGCCGCTTGTTCACCCAAACAAGAGTCACCAGAGCCTATTCGTTCTGTGAAATTATGGACGGTGGGGTCAACTGATTTGAATGTACAAGGGGAGTACGCGGCCGAGGTACGGGCTCGAACTGAAAGTCGCCTGGGTTTTCGCGTAGGCGGCAAAATTTTGATGCGTCAAGCTGAACCTGGCCAACGCGTTCAGGCTGGTCAGGTCTTGGCCGAAGTGGATGTTCAAGACTATGCGCTTGCGGCCCAAGCGGCTCAAGCTCAGGTCATTGGCGCGCTTGCTCAAAGAGATTTAGCTGCTTCAGACTTCAAGCGATACGAGGCCTTGCTGGCACAAAACTTCATCAGTGCAGCTGAATTAGAAAGACGCTCAGCAAGCTTAAAGGCCGCGCAATCTTCATTAGATCAAGCCCAGTCTCATGCTCAATCGCTGGTCAATCAGGCGGGCTATGCCAAATTGCTTGCCACCACCTCTGGGGTGGTGACGGGTGTAGATGCAGAGCCAGGGCAGGTGGTCTCGGCGGGTCAGCCAGTGCTTCGGTTTGCTCAAGATGGGCCTCGCGATGCCGTATTTGCGGTGCCTGAGCATGTGGTGGGGCGTCTAAAGTTGGGGCAAAAAATGTCGGTTACGGTGGGCAACACAACGCAGACATTTCATGGTCAAGTGCGCGAAATCGGAGCCAGTGCCGACGCTGCCACTCGAACCTTCATGGTCAAGTTGGCGCTTGATAAAGCAGAGTCATTGTCCTTGGGCATGACACTGAATGTGCAAGCCCCTCAACTGGCAGGGAGTCAGTCCGATGTGATTAAGCTGCCTACCAGTGCCTTGCGTCAGGAGTCGAATCAAACAACCGTGTGGGTTTACGACCCACAGACTTCAACGGTGCTTTCCCAGGTTGTTCAGGTTGCAACGGCGGACGGCAATGATGTGGTCATTGCTTCAGGATTAAAGCCGGGTCAACAAGTTGTGAGTGCGGGTGTTCATGTGTTGTCGCCAGGACAAAAGGTCACTGTCTACAACGCCGCCGCTCTGGCAACTCGCGTGACAAAGTAAACCATGCTCAAAGAACCTAAATCAGGTTTTAACCTGTCCAAGTGGGCGCTTGATCATCCTGCGCTAACACGGTATTTGATGCTGGTATTGATGCTTTTAGGTGTCTTTGCTTTTTTCAATTTAGGTCAAGATGAAGATCCGCCTTTCACGTTTCGCGTGATGGTGGTCAGAGCTTATTGGCCAGGAGCTACGGCTCAACAGGTGGCAGAGCAAGTGACCGACAAACTTGAGCGAACACTTCAAGAAGTACCCTTTGCAGATAAAATTCGCAGCTACTCCAAGCCCGGCGAATCTCAAATCATTTTTCAGGTCAAAGACTATTCCAAGCCCTCAGAGGTGGCCAATATTTGGTACACAGTACGCAAGAAAATTGGAGACATGCGCGGCACTTTGCCAGCAGGCGTGTTGGGCCCATTCTTTGTAGATGATTTTGGTGATGTGTATGGCGTCATTTATGCCTTACAAGCGGATGGCTTTACACCTGTAGAAGTGAAGAAATTTGCGGACGATGTCCGGCAAAAAATCTTGCGCGTTCAAGACGTTGCCAAGGTGGAGCTTTTTGGCGTGCAAGACGAAAAAGTTTTCATTGAAATTTCTCAAAAGAAATTGGCTGCGATGGGCATTGACATGGGTGCTGTCATTGCGCAGTTGGGGCAGCAAAATGCGGTGGAGTCAGCGGGTACTTTGAATCTTCCCAACGACGCGATTCAACTTCGTGTCAATGGCCAATTCAATGACTTAGATGCGCTCAGGAAGATGCCAATTCGTGGCATGTCGGGGCAACAAATCAAATTGGGTGATCTGGGATCCATCAAGCGCGACTACATCGATCCGCCGCAAGTCAAGGTCCGTCACAACGGTGAGCAAGTCATTGGTTTGGGTGTGTCCATGGCCAAGGGTGGCGACATCATTGAGCTGGGTAAAGCGCTCAAGGCCAGTATCTCGGACATTGAAAAGTCACTGCCAGTTGGCGTGAAATTGGTGCAAGTGCAAGATCAACCTCAAGCCGTCTCAACTTCCGTGAATGAGTTTTTGAAAACATTGGTTGAGGCTGTTGCCATTGTGCTCGCCGTTAGCTTCTTGGCACTGGGTTTGCACAAGCGTCCTGGCATCCACCCGTTATGGCGCAGATGGACCTTGGACATTAGGCCTGGCTTGGTGGTGGGCATCACCATCCCGTTGGTGTTGGCAGTCACATTTCTGGCCATGGATTATTTCCACATTGGGTTGCACAAAATTTCATTGGGCTCGCTCATCATTGCCTTGGGATTGTTGGTTGACGATGCCATCATTGCAGTCGAAATGATGGTGAGGAAAATGGAGGAGGGCTACGACAAAGTCCGTGCCGCCACCTTTGCCTATGAGCTCACAGCCATGCCCATGCTGACGGGCACCCTGATTACTGCGGCTGGTTTTTTGCCGATTGGTTTGGCCAAATCCCTAACGGGTGAATACACCTTTGCTATTTTTGCTGTTACTGTGATTGCGCTCCTCATCAGTTGGGTAGCCTCTGTTTACTTTGTGCCCTATTTGGGGACATTGCTTTTGAAAGTGCCGCCCCATGTTTCAGGATCTGAAGAAGCAGTTGTTCATGAAATGTTTGACACACCTTTTTACCAAGTCTTTCGCCGTGCGGTCACTTGGTGTGTGATCCACAAATGGAAAACCATTGCCATCACTTTGGGTTTGTTTGTATTGGGCATTGTGGGCATGGGAAAAGTTCAGCAGCAATTTTTCCCTGACTCAAGTCGGCCCGAAATCATGGTGGAAGTGTGGTTGCCGGAAGGTGCCAGTTTTTTTGCCAGCGAGGAAGTGGCCAAGCGGATTGAAAAGCGATTGATGTCTGAACAAGGCGTCAACTCCGTCAGCACTTGGGTGGGCTCTGGCGTTCCGCGTTTTTACTTGCCTCTTGATCAAATATTTCCACAGTCCAATGTTTCACAAATGATTGTGGTGTCCAAAGATTTGAAAGTCAGAGAATCACTGCGTGTCAAATTGCCTGCCTTGTTGGCCTCAGAGTTTCCGGAAGTTCGTGGGCGCGTGAAATTGTTGCCTAACGGCCCACCTGTTCCTTATCCGGTGCAGTTTCGGGTTGTGGGAGCCGATCCCTCGGTGCTGCGTTTGAAGGCAGACGAAGTGAAAGCGAGCCTGCGCACCAATGCCAACACCCGCGGCGTCAATGACAACTGGAATGAATCGGTCAAAGTCATTCGTTTGGAAGTCGATCAAGCCAAAGCGCGTGCTTTGGGGGTGACCAGTCAATCTATCGCGCAAGCTGCTCGAACCATCGCCTCTGGATCGACCATTGGTCAATACCGCGATGGCGACAAACTGATTGACATCGTGATCAGGCAACCTCAGTCAGAGCGCGATGCCATAACTGATTTGGCGGGGGCCTATGTGCCGACCGCGTCTGGTCAATCGATCCCTTTGTTGCAAATTGCCAAGCCAGTTTTCAATTGGGAACCAGGGGTCATGTGGCGTGAAGGTCGCAGCTATGCGATCACTGTCAATGCCGATGTGATTGAGGGCATTCAAGGCGCCACAGTGACTCAGCAGCTGTTGCCTGATTTGAAAAAATTAGAAGCTGCATGGCAAGAATCAGATGCTGGCGAGTACCGCATTGAAGTTGCCGGTGCCGTGGAAGAAAGCTCTAAAGGTTCTGCCTCTATTGCGGCCGGTATACCGCTCATGTTGTTTGTCACCTTTACGCTCTTGATGCTGCAACTTCAAAGCTTCAGCCGAGCCTTGTTGGTGTTCCTCACAGGACCACTGGGTATGGCTGGCGTAGCGGGGGCCTTGTTGGTCCTTGACCGGCCTTTTGGTTTCGTCGCATTGTTGGGGGTCATTGCGCTCATGGGCATGATTCAGCGTAATTCTGTCATCCTGATCGATCAAATTGAGCAGGACAGAGCGGCAGGCGTACCTGCTTGGGAGGCCATTGTGGAGTCAGCCGTGCGGCGCTTGCGGCCCATTGTCCTCACGGCTGCTGCAGCCGTCTTGGCCATGATTCCCCTTTCTCGCAGTGTTTTCTGGGGTCCGATGGCAGTTGCCATCATGGGTGGATTGGTCGTGGCGACGGCGCTCACATTGTTGGCTTTGCCGGCCATGTATGCCGCATGGTTCAAGGTGGCGCCGCCCCCAAAATCGGTTTAAACCCGAGGATCTAAAGGGTGACTTCAGCTTAGAAGTCACCCGTTCCATGGTTAAAATAGAAGGTTGACCGATTCAACCCATATGGATGGGACCCGCGCGGGTGGCGAAATTGGTAGACGCACCAGGTTTAGGTCCTGACGGTAGCAATACTGTGCGGGT
>CANHXV010000028.1 GCA_947464665.1 Comamonadaceae bacterium | reverse complement strand
TGTCGACAACCGCATGAAGATTGCGCAAGACGAAATCTTTGGCCCCGTGGCTTGCTTGATTCCTTTCCGCGATGAAGCGCATGCCATTGAATTGGCCAATGACATTCAATATGGTTTGTCCAGTTATGTATGGACTGAAAACATAGGTCGCGCGCACCGCGTGGCCGCGGCTGTTGAAGCTGGCATGTGTTTTGTGAATAGCCAAAATGTGCGCGATTTGCGACAGCCCTTTGGCGGCACCAAGGCCAGTGGCACCGGCCGCGAAGGCGGTAGCTGGAGTTATGAAGTTTTTTGTGAGCCTAAAAACGTGGCGGTGTCCATGGGCTCGCACCACATACCGCATTGGGGAGTCTGACCATGGGACAAGTTTCATTGGCTGCCAAAATCACGCACGTCCCTTCCATGTATTTGAGCGAGTTGGACGGCCCTCAAAAAGGTACCCGTCAAGCGGCCATAGATGGCCATCGTGAAATTGACAGACGCTGTCGTGCTTTGGGTGTCGACACCATCGTGGTGTTTGACACGCATTGGTTGGTTAACTCGGCGTACCATCTGAACAATGCCGCGCATTTCAAGGGCAACTACACCAGCAACGAATTGCCGCATTTCATCAGCAACATGCCTTACGAATACGATGGCAATCCCGCGCTCGGTCACATTTTGGCCAAGGCCTGCAATGAAGCGGGCGTGACCACTTTGGCACACGAGCACACCAGCTTGGCTTTGGAATATGGCACCTTGGTGCCCATGCGGTACATGAACGCCGACAGGCACTACAAAGTGATCTCTGTGTCTGCGCTGTGCATGGTGCACTCATTGGCCGAAAGTGCGCAATTGGGTTGGGCCATGCGCCGTGCAGTTGAGACAAACTATGACGGCAAGGTGGCGTTCTTGGCCAGCGGCTCTTTGTCGCATCGGTTCGCGCAAAATGGTCTGGCACCTGAGTACGCCAACAAAATGTGGAGTCCGTTTTTAGAACAACTTGACCACAACGTGGTTGAACTCTGGCAGCAAGGCGATTGGAAAACTTTCTGCGCCATGTTGCCTGAGTATGCTGCCAAAGGCCATGGTGAAGGCTTCATGCACGACACGGCCATGTTGCTGGGGGTACTGGGCTGGGACCACTACCAAGGCAAGGCCGAGGTGATCACGCCTTATTTTCCAAGCTCGGGTACTGGACAAATCAATGTGGTGTTCCCTGTCAATCCTGTGAGCGCCGAAGAAGGCGGCACGTCCTACACGCTTAATCTCAACAGCTTGAAAGACCCGGCAGCGGTGTATGCCGCTGGCGCACGTCGTTTGTAATTTAGAAAGACAAACATGCCACATTTGGTCATTCTTTATACCGGTCAGTTAGACGCAGAAACCAACATGAAAGTGTTGTGCCGCGAATTGGCCGATGCCATGCTCACGCTACTTGATGAAACAGGCAAACAGGTGTTTCCTACCGGAGGCACGCGCGTGATGGCCTACCCTGCGCCACACTATGCCGTGGCCGACGGCGGTGCTGCAGGGCGCAAGGCTGCGCATTTTGACAATAATCCGCATGGCGGCTCTGAAGATTACGCCTTCGTCTATTTGAATGTGCGAATGGGCAAGGGGCGCAGTGAGGCCACACAAAAACGCGCGGGCGATATTTTGGTAGAAGTCACGAAACATCATTTCGCGGAGCTCTTTGCAAAAAGGCACATCGGCATCACCTTGCAAATCGATGTCGGCCCTGAAGTGTTTGACCATAAGCACAGCAATGTGCACCCTTTGTTTGCTGCGCTTTAATTCAGCGTACAGCACCTCTCGTTTTGAAAGACAGCATGTATGTTTGATTCAGCACAAATTGCGCAGCTGGCCGCTGAGTTGCAGCAATCCCAAAAAACACGGCAACAAGTAGAGCACTTTTCCAAGCGCTTTCCAGACATGAGCATTGAAGATGGCTATCGCGTCAGCCGCGCATGGGTGGCGCTGCAATTGGCCGAAGGCCGCAAAGTGATTGGTCACAAAATTGGTCTCACTTCACGCGCTATGCAACAGGCCAGTCAAATTGACGAGCCCGATTACGGCACCTTGCTCGACAACATGTTGTACACCTGCACGCCAGGAAATGCATTGAACATTGCGCACACAGATTTTGTGGTGCCTCGCGTAGAGGTTGAGTTAGCCTTTGTCTTGAAGAAAGACCTGCAAGGCCCTGATGTCACGCTCGATCAAGTATTGGCCGCTACAGACTATGTCACGCCTGCGATTGAAATCATTGATTCGCGCATTGAGCAGTTTGACCGCCACACCAAAGTGATGCGCAAAGTCTTTGACACCATCAGTGACAATGCAGCCAATGCTGGCATTGTGGTGGGCGCCGAGAAGGTCAATCCGCTCACCACCAACTTGCCATGGTGTGGCGCCATTCTGAAATTGAATGGCGTGGTCGAAGAAACGGGCTTGGCGGCTGGCGTTCAGGGCCATCCCGCGGTGGGCATTGCTTGGCTTGCCAACAAATTGGCCCCATGGGGCGAGCATTTGAAAGCTGGACAAATTGTCTTGGCTGGCTCCTTTACAAAACCAGTTCCAGCCAAAGTAGGTGATGTATTCGATGCCGACTATGGCCCTCTAGGCCGTTTGCAATTTCAATTCATTTAAGAAAGAGACATGATGAAAACACCCGTGAATCGTTTTAAAAAAGCCATCAGCCAAAAGCACGCTCAAATTGGTTTGTGGATGGGCCTGGCCAGCAGTTACAGCGCAGAAATGTGCGCCATGGCAGGCTTTGACTGGCTGTTGATTGATGGCGAGCATGCGCCCAACAACTTGCAAAGCATTCAACAGCAACTTCAAACTGTTGCGGCCTATCCCGTCAACAACGCCATTGCACGCGTGCCCGTGGGCGACACGGCACTGATCAAGCAGTACTTGGATTTGGGCGCAGAGACATTGCTCATTCCAATGATCGATACACCTGAGCAAGCTGCGCAATGTGTGCAAGCCATGCGCTACCCTCAAAACGATGGCAAGGGCGGCGTACGTGGCATGGGCGGTGCGCGTGCTTCGCGTTGGGGCATGTTTCCCAACTACACCAAAGAGGCCAACGAACAAGTTTGCTTGTTGGTGCAAGCCGAAACGCGTGAAGCCTTGAAAAACTTAGACGCCATTGCCAACACGCCTGGTGTGGATGGCGTGTTCATTGGGCCTGCAGATTTGTCGGCATCTTTGGGCCATGTGGGTGATCCCAACCACCCAGAAGTGCAAGCCGCTATTGAAGATGCTATTGGACGAATTTTGAAAGCGGGCAAAGCGCCAGGCATTTTGACCTCCGATGTCACCCAAGCCAAACACTATTTGTCGCTTGGTGCCTTGTTTGTGGCCGTGGGCTTGGACACGCAAATTTTGGTTCGCCAAACTGCCGCCTTGGTGCGCCAATTCAAGCCTGATGCGGGTATGGCATTGCCCAGTTCCGGCCAGGTGTATTGACCATGTTGTCGCACCAATTACCTGCTGCTCGCTCGCTTCAACATGAAGTTCATCCCAAAGAGTGGGAGGCCCGTGTGCAGCTGGCAGCTTGCTACCGTGTGTTCGCCTTTTTGGGCTGGACAGAAATGATTTACAACCATATCACCTTGCGCTTGCCGCAAGAAGTTTGTGGCACAGAAAAACACTTCTTAATCAACCCCTTTGGCCTGCACTACAGCGAAGTCACCGCCAGTAATTTGGTGAAAATTGATTTGAAGGGCAAGGCGCTTGACGGCTCACCCTATCCTGTGAACCCTGCAGGGTTCACGGTGCACGCTGCCTTGCACGACAACCTGTCCGAGGCGCATTGCGTGATGCACACGCACACCACCGCGGGTGTTTCGGTGGCCTGCTTGAAAGACGGTTTACAGCAAACCAATTTCTACACCGCGCAATTGCACAACATGATTGCGTACCATGACTTTGAGGGCATCACCATTCATTCTGAAGAAGCGCCCCGACTCCTCAAAAGCATTGGCAACAAACAAGCCGTGATCTTGCGCAACCATGGCTTGCTGTCTTGGGGCGCTACCTTGCCTCAAACATTTGCCATTCTGTGGACTTTGCAACGCGCCTGCGAAATTCAACTGGCTACGTTCAGCATGGGCGGCCCTTCGCAAGTCATTCCAGTCAGCGAAGACGTTGCAGCCAAGTGCACACGCGATGCGCTGCAGTTCAACCCGAACCATGGCGCAGGCAACGATGTTTTAGACGCTCTGATTCGACAAGTGGATCGGCAATTGCACAAACCCGAGGAAAGTTACCGCTTATGAAAGTTTGCATATACGGCGCAGGTGCCATTGGCGGTTGGATCGGCGTGCACTTAGCGCGGATGGGGCATGAGGTCAGTGTGGTAGCGCGCGGCGCCACGCTGGCAGCTTTGCAAAAAAATGGCCTGCAGTGCATTCAAACACAAACGCAATTTGAAACGAATGAAACGCACTTGAAGGCGCAGGTTAAAGCATCTGCCAACCCCGCTGATTTAGGCCCACAAGACCTGGTCATTGTGTCGGTCAAAGCGCCCGCCATGGCCGATGTGGCCAAAGGCATTGCGCCTTTGCTGGCCGCGCACACCATGGTGTTGACGGCCATGAATGGTGTGCCATGGTGGTTCTTTGAGGGTTTCGGTGAATCTCTTCAAGGCACGCGCCTGAATACCATCGACCCTGAAGGCCTCATTGGCAAAGCCATTCCTGCGCACCATGTGGTAGGCTGTGTGGTGCACTCAAGTTGTTCACTGGATGCCCCAGGCGTGGTACGCCATCACTTTGGGCATGGCTTGATCGTGGGTGAGCCAGCCACGCAAAATGGGTCAGTCAGTGAACGGGTGCAACAACTCGTGAGCGCTTTACAAGCCGCTGGTTTCAATGCCAGTGCCTCGGCACAAATTCAAAAAGATGTTTGGTACAAGCTATGGGGCAACATGACCGTCAACCCTATCAGTGCGTTCACGGGGGCCACCACAGATTTGATTTTGCAAGACGACTTGGTGCGAGATTTTGTGTCCAAGATCATGCTTGAGGCCAAAGCCATTGGTGAAAAAATTGGCATCCCTATTGCGCAAACACCAGAAGATCGACATGCCGTCACGCGCAAGTTGGGCGCTTTTAAAACCTCTATGTTGCAAGATGTGGAGGCGGGCAAATCGGTGGAGCTTGATGCCTTGGTAAGTGTGGTGTGCGAATTGGGGCAACTCACCCAAGTCAGCACCCCTTACACCGATGCACTGCTGGGCCTGAGTCGCCTGCATGCCCAGGTGCACGGACTTTATCCTGCAGAATGAGCGCATGACTGAAAAATCAAAATCGCTCACGACCACTGCCTTTGCAACTTTGTTGCTGATCGCGTTCATGATGGGCGCCAACCATGTGGCAGCGCGCTTGGCTTTTAACCATGGCGTCGATGTGGTCACAGCGGTCAGTTTTCGGAGTGTGCTGACAGCGTTGGTGGTGGGTTTGATTTTGTGGCAACAAAAAGTACACATTCAAATTGAGTCCTCGCACAAAAAATACATGCTGATCATTGGCGGCCTCATTGCGGTCCAAAGCGTGTGCCTGTATTCGTCGGTGGCCAGACTGCCTGTGGCCCTGGCCTTGTTGGCCTTCAACACCTACCCCTTGTCGACCGCTTTTTGGGCGCGCGTGCTGTACAAGCACCAGGCCGAAAAAGCCGTGCTTTGGAGCATGCCCATTTTGTTGGCCGGCTTGGCCTTGGCGCTCGATGTGTTGGGCGCAGCCTCTGGCCTTGGCGCGGCAGAGCATTGGTCACAAATTGGTGCTGGGGTGGCGTTTGCGTTAGCGGCCTCGGCTACATTTGGTTTGGCACTGGTTTACACGCAGCATGAAACCACTGGCCTAGATGGTCGTGTGCGAACCTTTTCTTCCATGTCCATTGTGGGAATTTTGGCAGTGGTCGCGGCCATGAGTCAGGGCGGTTTTCATTTGCCGCAAGCGCCTGCTGGTTGGTGGGGGCTCGGCATGTTGTCGTTTTTGTATGGCACGGCCTTCACCATTTTGTTCACGGTCTTGCCCAAGTTGGGCGTGGTGGGCAACTCGGCCATCATGAACGTCGAGCCCGTATTTGCTTTGGTGCTGGCCTGGGCTTTGCTCGATCAAGCGATTGCACCTATTCAACTGGTCGGAGCCTTCTTGGTGGTGGGCACCGTGATGTGGCTGGGTTTGCGCAAACGCTAGTCAAGGCCTTTCTTCAAGCTGAGCGCTGTGTCATAAACCAGATTTTTGGAAGCACCCGTGATGTCGCTTGTCAATTTGACGGCGGTTTTCAAAGGCAATTCAGCCAGCAGCAATTTCAAAGTCCGCAAACTGTTGGCATCTAAGGCGTCATCACTTTCTGCCTTGGGCTTATCCAAGGCGTGAATGACCAACGAAAATTCACCCCGCACGTTGTCGGTTTTTTCTGCAAACCAAGCTGGTAATTTTTGCGCTTCAACGGTGTGCACGGTTTCAAATTGTTTGGTCAACTCACGGCCCACCGTGATCAAACGGCTGCCCAGCATAGAAAGCGCCTGAGCCAGGGCTTCAATGCGATGCGGCGCTTCTAGCAACACCACAGCCCGTGATTCAATGCTTAGCGTTTCAATGGCGCGCTGTCTTTCTGTGGCTTTAGAAGATAGAAAACCTGAGAAGACAAAACCGCCTTCACCCACCACGCCTGCAGCGCTGAGCAAAGTGGTCACGCTGCTAGCGCCTGGCAAGGGCATGACGCGATAACCTGCAGCGATAACCGCCGCAACCAACCTAGCACCGGGGTCGCTGATGGCTGGCGTGCCCGCATCGCTCACATACGCCACGCGTTCGCCTTGCGCCAAGCGTGCAATCACTTGAGCCGCAGCCTCAATTTCATTGTGCTGATGGACGGCCAACAATTGAGAGTTGTTTCTGTCCAAGCCATAGGCGCGCAAAAGTTGTTGGGTATGTCGCGTGTCTTCACAGGCCAAGGTGTTGGCTCTTTCAATCACATACAAAGCGCGCAAAGTGATGTCGGCCAGGTTGCCAATGGGTGTAGCCACCACATACAGTGTGCTGGCAGGGTGATTTTGCGGGCCGACTGCTTCACGGGCCGCTTGAAATGCTTTGCTGTAGGTCGAAGCCAGCTCGGCCGTACCCGCCGCAGTCAAAGCGGTTGTTGGCATGGCTTGAGTTTTTTCAGAAGGCAAATTCAATGGTGCTCCCCAATCGGACAAGTAAGCAATCTGGCGATGCCGCGGAAGATGCCGCGCTGCTCTTTTTGCAACAACAAGGCTTGCGTTTGTTGAAACGCAATTATCGAACGCCCGGCCGTGGCGGTGGTGAAATTGACCTCATTTTGCAAGAAACCGACAGCACGGTGGTGTTTGTTGAGGTTCGAAAGCGTGCCTTGGGTCAATTTGGCGGTGCATTGGGCAGTGTGGGTGCCGTTAAACAGCGACGGCTTGTTTTTGCAGCCCGGTATTTCTTAATGCGCTGGCGACAACTTCCGCCAGCGCGATTTGACGTCATCGCCTGGGAGCCCCATGGCATGATTTGGGTCAAAGCTGCTTTTGACGCGGTTTCTTAAAGGCCGCGGTGGCCCCTTTGAATCGGCTGCGAGTATCATTCATCTCATGTTAGACCTGCGCATTCAACAACATTTCATCGACAGCGCCGACTTGCAATATCAAGCGGCTGAAACCTTGGCCAAGCCATTGGATGCTGGCGTGCAGGCCCTTATGGCCTGCGTCACCAGTGGTGGCAAAGTATTGGTTTGCGGTGAAGGCAGTGCGGCCGCATTGGCACAGTATTTCGCCAGTTTGTTTGTGGGTGGATTTGAGCGCGAGCGGCCCGAACTGGCAGCGATCGCCTTGCGCCACGAAGGTTTAGGTGATCCTGCCTACGCCAGTTTGGCCAGGCAGGTGCGAGCCTTAGGCCAAGCGGGTGATGTCCTGCTGTTGCTCACGACCACTGGTGAAGAAGAAGGTTTGATGCGTGCCTTGCATGCCGCCCATGAACGCGATATGACCGTCATTGCCCTCACTGGCAAAGGCGGTGGCTCCTTGGCCAAAGCCCTGCGAGAAACAGATGTGCATGTCGGTATTCCGCATGATCGTGCTGTTCGAATTCGGGAAGTACAGCAATTGGCCCTTCACTGCTTATGCGATGGCGTAGACGCCCAACTGATGGGCGACCAAGACACGCTGGCATGAGCGAAAGCGGGCCATTTCCTTTCTGCAACAACGCGTTTAAAATATTTCAAGACTTTCTAAGGACATTTCAAGTGAACCTCAATTTCAATCGTTGGATGCTTTCTGCTTTGGCGGCCAGTACCATGGTGGCCAGTTTGTCAGCCTGTGCGCCATTGGTGGTTGGCAGTGCTGTCATGAGTGGCTTAGTGGCCATTGATCGCCGAACGGCAGGTATTCAGCTAGAAGATGAGAGCATTGAACTTCGAACTGCACAGGGTTTGCGTCAGAATTTGAGTGCTGCCGCACACGTGAATGTGACCAGCTACAACCGCATGGTATTGCTGACCGGTGAGGTCAGCTCGGCTGCAGAAAAAGAACTTGCTGAGAGGCTGGCCAAAAGCCAAGAGAATGTGAATTCCGTGGTCAATGACCTGGCCATAGAGCCTGCCAGTTCTCTCACCCAGCGCTCCAAAGACATCATTATTACCGGCCAAATCAAAGCCTTGATGGTGGATGCCAAAGATTTGCAATCCAACGCTTTTAAAGTAGTCGTTGAGAGAGGTATTGTTTATCTGATGGGCCGCGTTACTTCCCGTGAGGCGCAACGCGCTTCTGAAATTGCACGCAGTGGCAGTGTCAGTGGCGTGGTGAAGGTGGTCAGAGTCTTTGAAATCATTACAGAAGAGGAACTGAAACGCATCAGCGCTCAGCCCTTTTCCCGCCAGGCACAGCCCAAGCTGTAAAACCTTTAGCCCAGACGTTTGATCAAGCTGGAGGTGTCCCAGCGCTTGCCGCCCATTTGCTGTACATCGGCATAAAACTGATCAACCAAGGCCGTGACAGGCAAACGCGCACCATTGCGTTTTGCCTCGTCCATGACCAGTCCCAAGTCTTTGCGCATCCAATCGACTGCAAAGCCAAAATCGAACTTGTCAGCCACCATGGTTTTGCCTCGGTTGTCCATTTGCCAGCTTTGCGCTGCGCCCTTGCCGATCACATCCAACACCAGATTCATGTCAAGGCCCGCTTTTTGTCCAAAGGCAATGGCTTCTGACAAGCCCTGCACCAAGCCTGCAATGCAAACTTGGTTGACCATTTTGGTGAGTTGGCCTGCGCCGGATTCACCCATCAAGGTGTAGGCCCGAGAGAACGCCATGGCTGCTGGTTTGGTAGCTTCAAAAATGGCGGCATCGCCACCGCACATGACGGTGAGCAAGCCATTTTGAGCGCCGCCTTGACCGCCAGATACGGGCGCATCAATGAAATTCAAGCCAAGCGCTTTGGCCGCTGCGTAGAGTTCGCGCGCCACATTGGCAGAAGCCGTGGTGTGGTCTACCAAAGTGGCGCCTTTTTTCATGCCAGCTAAAGCACCGTCTGTACCGAGTACCACTGCACGCAAATCTTCATCGTTGCCAACGCAGCAAAAGACGATGTCGGCGTTTTTCACAGCTTCGCGGGGTGTTGATGCATGCGCAGGTTGGAGGCTATCGGCAAACTCTTTGCACCAAGCAGCTGCTTTGGCCGCGCTTCGGTTGTAAACCGTCACTGCATGGCCAGCGCGGGCCAAGTGACCCGCCATGGGATAGCCCATGACGCCTAGGCCTAAAAAGGCGACATGTTGAGAAGGTGCGGATTCGTAGGTTTTTGCGTTCAGGCTGCTCATGGTTGTCTGTGTGGTGAGGTTGAAGAATTGTTCAAGCTAGCGATTGTCCATCAGATTGTGATTTTGGGTTGAACTTGCTTAAAAGTCGCAAAGTAGCCGCTGAAATCTGACCCGACTGAAAGTGGCGCAACAGGCTTTGGTCAAGCGTTTGCATGCCCACGGCCTGTCCCGTTTGAATCGCAGAATAAAGTTGGCCAAGCTTGCCTTCGCGAATGAGATGTTTAACTGCTGGCGTGCCAATCATGATTTCATGCGCTGCCACACGGCCAACACCCCCCAACTTTGGGCATAGCGTTTGCGCCAAGACGGCAATCAGATTTTCTGCAAACAAGGCGCGAACCGCTTCTTTTTCGTGAGAGGAAAACGCATCCACCAGACGGTCAACGGCCTGTGGTGCGCTGGCTGTGTGCAAGGTGGACAAAACCAAGTGCCCGGTTTCGGCTGCTGTGAGAGCCAATCGAATGGTTGCCGCGTCGCGCATTTCACCGACCAAAATCACATCAGGATCTTCACGCAGAGCAGCGCGCAAGCCCGATTCAAAGTCGGGGGTGTCACGCCCTACTTCACGTTGGTGAACTAAACATTGAAGGGGTACATGCTGATACTCAATCGGATCTTCAAGGGTGAGCAAATGGCCTTCACAATGTTGGTTGATGTCATGCAACAAGGCTGCAAGCAAGCTTGACTTACCACTGCCAGTGGGGCCGGTCATCAGAACCAAACCATGTGATTGCCGACCCCAAGAAGCCACGCACTCGGGGGCCCCTAGTGTTTTCAAATTTGGCAATGTATCTGAGATCAGGCGCAAGGCTATGGCAGGGCCGCGGGCTTGAAAAAAGGCATTGATTCGAAATCTGCCCAGCCCTTCAAGCGACACTGCGAAGTCGAGATGGTTGAACGCAAAGTCTGTTTCGGGGCGTGTGGGTTGAGCGCCAAGCTTGCTCGGGCGAAGCACTTCGAGAAACTCCAACAAAGACCGAGCTTCAAGGGTTTGCCAATTGGCAGGGCTGCGTGGGTCAACCCAGCGCCGCATCTTGCCATCAATCCTGAGCCAAGGCACCTCACCTGCTGAGAGATGAACATCTGAAGCGCCTAGACTTCGTGCTTGCTGCAAGATGCTCTGCCAATCCATTGAATTTCCTTTGTGCTGTGAGATTTGTTAAGCTTGTTCCCATGAATGACACAGTTTCAGACAATCTACAAAAGGTCCGCAAGCGAATTGAGCTTGCATCTGCGGCCGCTGGCCGAGCATCCGACGCTGTGAAACTTTTGGCAGTGTCTAAGACCATGCCAGCGCAAGCTGTGCGCGATGCGCATGCGGCAGGTCAATTGGCGTTTGGTGAAAACTACATTCAAGAAGGCGTCGACAAAATCGCTTCATTGGCAGATCTGCCTTTGGAGTGGCATTGCATTGGCCCCATTCAAAGCAATAAATCCAAGTGGGTGGCTGAAAATTTCGCCTGGGCTCACAGCATTGACCGTTTGAAAATTGCCGAGCGTTTGTCGGCACAAAGACCCGCTCACTTGCCGCCTTTGCAGGTTTGCTTGCAAGTGAATGTCGACGGAGGAAACAACAAGTCGGGCGTTGCCCCTGGAGAGCTCTTGGCGCTTGCACAAGCCGTAGCCAAGTTACCGCATCTGCAACTGCGCGGCATCATGACCATTCCAGAGCCTTCTGAAAACAAGGCCCAAATTCAAGCAGTGCACCGACGGGCCAGAGAACTGTTTGACAGTTTGAACGAAGCGGGACTGAAACTGGATACATTGTCCATGGGCATGACAGCTGATTTAGAAATAGCCATAACCGAGGGCAGTACTTGCTTGCGTGTAGGCACGGCTATTTTTGGCGCGCGTTCCTAAAGCCCCATTGCGCAGATTGGATTTCGAAGAATGGCTGTGGATTAAAAACGCGGCAAATCTGGGTGTGAAATTTTGCCGCCCCGCACCAACATCTTGCCGTATTCTGCGCATCGGTTGTGTGTCGGAATGACCTTGCCAGGGTTGAGCAGGCCCTGCGGGTCAAAGGCTTTTTTCAAGGCAAACATCTGCGCGTTTTCTTGAGCTGAAAACTGAACGCACATGCTGTTGAGTTTTTCAATGCCCACACCATGTTCGCCGGTGACGGTGCCGCCCATGGCGACACTGGTTTCTAAAATATCGGCACCAAACAATTCACAGCGGTGCAACTGGTCGGGGTCGTTCGCATCAAACAAAATGAGTGGGTGCAGGTTGCCATCCCCTGCGTGAAACACATTGGCGCAACGAAGTTGGTATTTCTTTTCCATCTCGGCAATGGCCAACAATATATCGGCCAAGCGTTTGCGTGGAATGGTGGAATCCATGCACATGTAGTCGGGGCTGATGCGGCCCGATGCGGGGAATGCATTTTTGCGGCCGCTCCAAAAGCGCAAGCGTTCAGCTTCGTCTTTGCTCACGGCAATGGCGGTGGCGCCACAGCCGCGCAGTACATCGCTCATGCGGCCGATTTCTTCTTCAACTTCTTCAGGCGTGCCATCGCTCTCGCACAACAAAATAGCTGCTGCATTCAAGTCGTAACCCGCGTGCACAAAATCTTCCACGGCAGCGGTCATGGGCTTGTCCATCATTTCTAAACCTGCAGGAATGATACCGGCTGCAATGACGGCGGCTACCGCATCGCCCGCTTTGCGAATGTCATCGAAGCTTGCCATGATGCATCGCGCCAATTGAGGCTTGGGCACCAACTTAACGGTGACTTCTGTGGTGATGGCCAACATGCCCTCGCTGCCCACCAGGACCGACAACAAATCAAAGCCGGAAGTGTCTAAAGCATCGCTGCCGAAAGTGACGGCATCGCCTTCGATGGTGAAGCCCTTGACTTTCAAAACATTGTGCAAGGTGAGGCCATATTTCAGGCAGTGCACGCCACCAGAGTTTTCGGCCACGTTGCCACCAATGGTGCAGGCAATTTGGCTGGACGGATCGGGGGCGTAGTACAAACCATGCACTGAAGCCGCCTCAGAAATGGCCAAGTTGCGAACACCGCATTGAACCACTGCGGTTCTAGATACGGGGTCCATTTTGAGAATCTGATTGAACTTGGCCATCGACAAGGTGACGCCCATTTTGTGGGGCATGGCGCCGCCCGACAAACCGGTTCCTGCACCGCGTGCCACCACAGGCACTGCCAAGGCATGGCAGGTTTTTAAAACAGCTTGAACTTGACTTTGTGTTTCGGGTAAGGCCACCACAAGGGGTCGCTCGCGATAAGCCGTTAGGCCATCGCACTCATAAGGTACGGTGTCTTCCAGCGTGTAGAGCAAGGTGTGCGCAGGCATCACAGCGCTCAAGGCGCGAACGATTTGTGCTTGCCGATCGGCGCGAGACAGTGCGTCCAAGTTGGTCAAAGCGTTCATGTCAAATTCTCAATTCAAAAGAGGTATTCAGAATGATGGTCGAAACTATTTAAAGATCACTGTCTTGTGACCATTCAACAGCACACGGTGTTCACTGTGCCACTTCACAGCGCGCGCCAGCACTTGGCTTTCAGTGTCGCGGCCTTGGGTGGTCAGATCGTCTACGGTTTTGGAGTGGTCTACACGCGCCACATCTTGCTCAATGATAGGGCCTTCGTCTAAATCGGCCGTGACGTAGTGGGCCGTGGCGCCAATCAATTTGACACCTCGGTCATGCGCTTGGTAGTAAGGTTTGGCACCCTTGAAGCTGGGCAAGAAGGAGTGGTGAATGTTGATGGCACGGCCGGACAACTTGCGACACAAATCGTCTGACAAAATTTGCATGTAGCGCGCCAATACCACCAACTCTGCGCCTTCTGATTGAATGATGTCGTACTGTTTGGCTTCGGCTTCGGCCTTGTTGGTGGCGGTGACGAGAATATGATGAAAGGGCACGTTGTAGCTGGCCGCCAACTGGTCAAACTCACGGTGGTTGCTGACAATGGCCCGAATGTCGATGGGCAGTAAGCCACTTTTCCAGCGGAACAGCAAATCGTTCAAGCAATGGCCCTCTTTGCTGACCAAAATGATCGTGCGCATGGGCTGGGTGGTGCTGTGCAGGTTCCAGGTCATGTGGAAGGGGGCTGCAAAACTGACCAACTGGGTGCGCAAATCGGCTTCGTTCACTGGCTCGCAGGCAAACCGCACGCGCATGAAAAACAGTCCCGTTGCGGGGTCGTTGTATTGAGCCGCTTCTTCGATGTTGCCGCCGCGTTCCAGCAAAAACCCCGAAACAGCGTGCACGATGCCCGTTCTGTCGGGGCAGGAAAGGGTCAAAATGTAGGCATGGTTCATGGTAGTTATTGTCGCAGGGAAGGCGCTAAAGTTCTGCATCGAGGGCCCGGCCATGCGCAATCAAAGGTCAAAACAGCCGTGACTTTCTGTCAGATATGCTGAAATAGTGATTGCGATCTGCAATGGGTCAATTTACACTGAGTGTTGAAATTAACGCTGGCTACCAGCTCAAAGGCACATTCATGTTAACTGTAGATTCCCCCACCGCCTCCATCAAACCCGCCAGCGCCCCTGCGGCCAGCTTCAACATGGAGCACCAGTGGCTGCCCTTCACAGGCAACCGCCATTTCAAGCAAGAGCCGCGCGTTTTTGTGGCTGCAGAAGGCATGCACTTCACCACCCACGATGGCCGTCAAGTGATTGATGGCATTTCTAGCTTGTGGTGTGTGGGTGCAGGCCATAACCGCAAACCCATTGCCGAGGCCATCAAAAAACAACTTGACACCCTCGACTACGCCACAGCCTTTCAAATCAGCAATGACCAAGCGTTTCAAGCCGCTCAAATGATTGCCGACCTGTGCCCTGGTGACTTGAATAAGGTGCTGTTTTGCAACTCTGGCTCGGAAGCCGCCGACACCTCATTGAAGGTGGCCTTGGCCTACCACCGAGCCCGCGGGGAAGGGCACCGCAATGTGTTCATTGGGCGGGAAAAGGGCTATCACGGCGTCAACTTTGGTGGCATGAGCGTGGGAGGGTTGCCAGCCAACCGCAAAGTCTATGGCGCCCAATTGTTGCCCCGTGTCGACCACATGCGCTTTATTCACGACCCAGTGAACCATGCTTACATTCACAACGAAGAACCCGTTTGGCAAGAAGACCCACTGCTAGAGCTTGAAACCCGTATCTTGGCTTTGCATGATCCCAGCAATGTGGCCGCTATCATTGTGGAGCCGGTTGCGGGGTCTGCGGGTTGGTATTTACCGCCCAAGGGTTATTTGAAACGCCTGCGCGAAATTTGCAACAAGCACGGCATTTTGCTCATTTTTGACGAGGTGATCACAGGCTTTGGCCGCATGGGCACCAATTTCGGCGCTGACTATTACGGTGTGGTGCCCGACATGCTCAACTTTGCCAAATGCGTGACCAATGGCGTCATCCCTTTAGGTGGTGTGGTTTGCCGTGATTTCATCTACGACGCCATGATGAATTCTGGTGCGCCCGATTACGCCATTGAGTTTTTCCATGGCTACACCTATTCCGGCCACCCAGTGTCTTGTGCCGCGGCCATTGCCACCCTGAAACTCCTCAAGGATGAAAATCTGTTTGCCCGCGCTGGCCAAATGGGCCCTGTGTTGGGAGATGCCATGCACAGCGCCTTCAAAGGCCTTCCCAACGTCATTGGCATCCGAAGCCTGGGCTTGGCGGGTGCAGTCGAGTTGTCTTCCATTGCGGGGGCCCCAGGCAAGCGCGCGTACGACATTTTCCTAGACTGCTACAACAAGGGCGTTTTGGTGCGAGCAGCTGGAGAAAACCTGGTCCTTTGCCCACCCTACATTGTGGAAAAAGAACACATCGACAAAATGGTCAATGTGTTGGCCGACAGCATTCGAAAACATGCCTGACGTCCTGCGACGTTGCCGTGATTTTCAAGGTTTTGCGAAAACCGCAACAGGCCAATCAGTGAACCACTACGGGTTGTTGTGCCAAGCCCGTGTAACGTTCTAAAGTGTCTTCCACTTCTTCTTGCGTCGGCGTATTTTGTTGCCAAGCCTGAATGTGCATTTGGAACATTTCTGCCCAAGAGCCATCGAGGTAAACCTCTTTGCCTGATCGTTTGTCGA
>CANHXV010000027.1 GCA_947464665.1 Comamonadaceae bacterium | reverse complement strand
CTTGGCCACAGCCGATCGAGTCCGTTTGTTTTTATCTGTGTTCAGCGCACTCTTGTCGGTGACTTTGATCAAAGGCTTCAGCCAAACAAGTTGCCCATGGGACCTGCAGGCGTTTGGCGGGGCTGCGCCCTATGTGTCTCATTGGAACCTCTGGTTTGGCGATGGCAGCGGCGGTCATTGCTTTCCGGCAGGCCACGCCTCTACCGGCTTTGCTTTCATGGCGGCCTACTTTGGTCTTCGACAAAACAATGCCCCTGGCGCCATGCTGTGGCTGGTATTGGCAATCGGCGTCGGATTTATTTTGGGTTTCTCACAGCTAATGCGCGGCGCGCACTTCATGAGCCACACCCTTTGGACGGCATGGTTGTGCTGGACTGTAGGCTGGATGAGCCATGCTCTTTTTCACCTCATTGGACGAAATCGAAAAAGCTAGTACTTATTCGGCTCTTGAAATTTTGAGCATGTTGGTACCGCCTGGTGCACCCATGGGCTCACCACATGTGATGGCGTAGATGTCACCCGAGGACACGATGCCACGAGTCTTCAAATGTTTTTCTGCTTGTGCCAAAGCTGTATCGCGGTCTGCACTGGTGTCCATTAACAAGGGCCGCACATTGCGATAAAGCGCCATTTTGCGTTGCGAGCTGAGCTTGGTTGTTAAGGCATAAATTGGAATTTTGACGCGGTGGCGACTCATCCACAGAGCGGTTGAACCTGATTCGGTGAGGGCCACAATACCCTTTGCATGCAGGTGGTGTGCTGTGAATAAAGCGCCCATAGCGATGGACTGGTCAATTCGGCTGAAAGTCTGACCACTGAAATCGGCATCCAATTCAAACTCTTCGGCCGCTTCAGCAGCCAAACAAATTTTGGCCATCTCCACAACGGTTTCAAGGGGAAACTTACCAGCTGCTGTTTCAGCGCTCAACATCACAGCATCGGTGCCATCCAACACCGCGTTGGCCACGTCACTCACTTCTGCGCGTGTAGGCACTGGGTTGGTGATCATGCTTTCCATCATCTGCGTGGCCGTGATGACCACTTTGTCGTGCGCACGGGCCAATTTGATCATGCGTTTTTGCAATGCCGGAACCACGGCATTGCCGACTTCTACGGCCAAGTCGCCGCGGGCCACCATGATACCGTCGCTGGCCAATAAAATTTCTTCCAACCGGGGAATTGCTTCTGCGCGTTCAATTTTGGCAATCAAGCCGGGCTTGTGGTTGTATTGGGCCGCTGCCACATTGGCCAACTGACGGGCCATTTCCATGTCTGTGGCATTTTTAGGAAAGCTCACTGCCACGTAATCTGCCTGGAAACTCATGGCGGTTTTAATATCCTCCATGTCCTTGGCTGTAAGAGCTGGTGCAGTCAGGCCTCCACCTTGTTTGTTAATGCCTTTGTTGTTGGACAATTCGCCACCCAACTTGACTGTGGTGTTAACTTTTTCACCTTGCACTGAGTCAACGGTGAGCACAATCAGGCCATCGTTCAACAACAACACATCGCCAGATTTGACATCGCGGGGAAGCTCTTTGTAATCAAGGCCAACGCCAGTTAAGTCACCGGGTTCTGCGCGGGAGGCGTCGAGCACAAACTTGGCACCTGGCTCCAACATGACTTTGCCTTCGGCAAACTTGCCAACGCGGATTTTGGGGCCTTGCAAATCAGCCATGATGGCCACTTCTCGGCCCGCACGAGTGGCAGCTTCACGCACCAACTTGGCACGGTCGATGTGATCTTGTGCTTTGCCATGGCTGAAGTTCAAACGGACCACATTCACACCAGCGCGAATCATGGCCTCTAACATGGCAGGATCGCTGGATGCGGGGCCTAAGGTGGCAACGATTTTGGTAGCGCGAGTGGGCATGTGAACAAGTCTCCGTTGTCATTTGATTTCAATTTTCCCACGAAATCAGTGACACAAGGACAACATATTTTCAGTTGCCGCCGCTGTAGCCTGCTTTTTCGCTAACTCACCGATTCAATCGAGTTGAAATTCTTTGACTTGCAGATGCGGGCGCTTACCAAGTAAACCAACACGGCAATGCCGGTGACGCCAATGCCAATGTAGCCACCCCAAGCATCCCAAATTTCTTCCAAGTTGGTAAAGTGCTGGCTACTGTGGCCAACGGCTACGACAATCAGTGAAAGCGTCGCCACAACGCCGCTCATAATTCGGCCCGCCCGATGTGCCAACTGGTTGCTCCGATTGACCAACCAGTGCATGAGCAAACCATTGCTCGTATCAGCCAGGATCATGCCTGTACCAAAACTCACTGCCATGGCGAAAATGGCAAAGAAACCGCCCAACTCATGGCCTTTGGCTGCCATCAGTCCAGCTTGCGCCAAAGAATCAAATGAAATGGCGAATCCAAAACCTACGCCCATAGGGTGAGCAAACGGCCCCAAGGCTTGCAGAACTTTGCGCTGAAGCGGGCTTCCAGCATGGTGGTGATCCTCACTGGCTGAAAAACAAAACTTGAAATTTCGGAAGGCCAACCACAACAAGAAAAACGTTGAAATCCAAAGTCCCACAGCATCTAACCATTCTGGCAACTGAACCCCATAAAGATAGAAAACAAAGGTTGCCAGCAAAATGGTGAGGCTGTGACCCACTGCGAATTGAAATCCGGTAAGGCGCGCTTTCCAATATGCGCTGCCGTTCTGACGCAGGCGAGTCATGCCATCAACCACCGCAATGTGGTCTGGGTCAAGGCCATGCCGAAAGCCCAAAGCCAGCAACAACCCTGACGTGGCGAGCAGTGAAGAGGTGTGCAAATCCATGGTGTGATTTTCTACCAATTCGGGGTCAAACTCTTCAGCAGCCGCTTCAAACAGACAAAACTAGCCCAGATCATAGGGTCATCAAGGGCTTTACACACGAGCGCTCACAGGCTCTGAGGCCCCCCCAAAAAAGAACAAAACGTTTGGAAAGCTTAGGGATTTCCTTACAATCTGCGTAGGATTCCCCTAGCAAACTTCCATTGCACTGCCATTGACCCATGTCACTCACGGGAAAAGCCACTCCGTTTAGACTCGGGGTATCTATTTTGATGGCATCTCAGCACCGCTCCTGCGCCTTGAGCTTTTCGCTTATTTATGACTACAAACGCCACACCTGAAAATTTGCACCCGATTCCGCCAGATCAGGACATGCCGCATCGCAAAATCATTCGCGAGTGGCTTAAGCCCCTGTCTGATCGCTCCACGTTGCGCGCCTTTGTTCTGTTGCTGGTTGACACCGCCTTGTTCATGGGCCTGGTGGCAGGCACAGTCTGGGTCGAATCTGTGTGGCTCAAACTCTTGTGCGGTTCTGCGGCTGGTTTTGTCATTGGCCGTTTGTTCATCATTGGCCATGATGCTTGTCACCAAAGCCTCACACCGCATCGCGAATTGAACAAATGGATTGGCCGTTACGCTTTCTTGTACTCGCTCACGCCTTTTAGCCTGTGGGACACCGGCCACAATGTGGTACACCATGGCTACACCAACTTGAAAGGTGTTGACTTTGTTTGGACGCCGCTCACGGCGGAAGAATTTGCGGCGCTCGGCCCCGTTGGCCGCTTGATGCAATACATTTACCGCAGTGGCTGGGCTCCCGGTTTGTATTACCTCGTTGAAATTTGGTGGAAGCGCGAGTTCTTTCCCAACACAACACACATGCCCACGCGCCGCCCCATCTTCTTCAAAGACAGCTTGTTGGTCACCGCGTTTGGTTTGCTCTGGATTGGCGTGATGGGCTATGCAGCGGGGGCTACCGGACAATCTGTTTGGCTTACATTGCTCATGGGCGTGCTGGTGCCCTTCTTGTTCTGGAATACCATGATTGGTTTCGTGGTGTATGTACACCACACCCATGTGCGCGTGTCTTGGCACAACGACAAATCGGCGTGGACCAAAGCCCAGCCCTTTGTATCCACCACCGTGCACCTCACTTTTCCCATGAAAATTGGCAACATGGTGCACCACATCATGGAGCACACAGCGCATCATGTGGACATGAGCATTCCGCTCTATCGCTTAAAGCAAGCGCAAGCCAAGTTGGAAGAAATGTTGCCTGGCCGCATCATTGTTCAGCCCTTCTCTTGGGGCTGGTATTTCAAGACAGCCAAAGCTTGTAAGCTGTATGACTTCACACGCGAATGTTGGACCGATTTTCAAGGCCACATGACCAGTCCTGTGCGGGGCAACTTGCCTTCTAAGTCTTAAGCATTTAAGCCTTTTGAATTCGGCCTGAGGGTCAAGTCAAGTCATAAAAAAACTGCTTCTCACGAAGCGTTTTTTCATTGTGCTCGCCGCGTCAAAATCTCAAAGGCAGGCAATGTTTTGCCTTCTAAGATTTCTAAGAAAGCACCGCCACCGGTGGAGATGTAGCCCACTTGTTTTTCAATGCCGTACTTGGCGATGGCCGCCAAGGTGTCGCCACCTCCGGCGATGCTAAAAGCTTTAGATTCTGCAATGGCTTGTGCAATCACGCGCGTGCCATTTTCAAAGGCGGCCATCTCAAACACGCCCAACGGGCCGTTCCAAACAATGGTGCCAGCCTGTTTCAGTTGCGCCGCCAACCTGGCAGCCGTTTCGGGTCCAATGTCCAAAATCAAATCGTCATCTGCCACCTCTGTGGCCTTCTTCACAGTGGCCACAGCCTCTGCTGAAAAAGTTTTGGCTGTGACCACATCGGTGGGAATGGGCACATCTGCGCCTCGAGCTTTCATGATCGCAATGACGGCTCGGGCTTCATCCAACAAGTCTGGCTCCGCCAAACTTTTGCCAATTTTCAAGCCTGCCGCCAACATGAACGTATTGGCAATGCCGCCCCCCACAATCAGCTGGTCCACTTTGTCGGCCAAGCTCTTCAAAATAGTCAGCTTGGTAGACACTTTGCTGCCAGCCACAATGGCGGCCAAGGGGCGTGCAGGATGCGCCAAGGCTTTGGTGATGGCGTCAATTTCTGCAGCCAGCAAAGGGCCCGCACACGCCACTTTGGCGTATTCGGCGATGCCATAAGTGGTGCCTTCAGCGCGATGTGCCGTACCAAAGGCGTCGTTCACAAAAATATCGCAGAGTGCGGCCATTTTTTGAGCCAGCTCTGGGTTGTTTTTCTTCTCACCCTTGTTCACGCGGCAGTTTTCAAGCAAGACCACTTGGCCTGCAACCACGTCAACACCTTCCACCCAATTGGCTTTCAGGGCGATATCGCGCCCTAGCAATTCGGCCATTCTTTTGGCAACAGGTGCCAACGAATCTTCTGGTTTGAATTCGCCTTCAGTGGGGCGGCCCAAGTGACTTGTCACCATGACAGCAGCGCCGGCATCGAGGGCCATTTGAATACAGGGTAGAGAGGCGCGAATCCGCGTGTCTTCTGTGATGTTGCCGGCATCGTTTTGCGGGACATTCAAATCAGCGCGAATGAAAACACGCTGGTCTTTGACCTTGCCTTGTTGGCACAAATCTGAAAAACGAATAACGTTCATGAATGCTCTTTTGAATGACGAGGATGAACCAGAAGCACTTGGCGACTTTTAGAAAGAAACAGAATTTTAGACCTGCAAACTTGCGGAAACTTACCGCACTCACCAACCCAAAAGCAAATGCAATGGCAAATAGGCCAACATGCCCGCCACAATGGTCAATAGCACATTGCGGCGCCAGAAATAAACGGCAGCACCTACAGCAGCACCCATCCACCTTGCATCCATCCAGGTGTGCAAAAACTGTCCCTGCTGCATCAGGATCTCGGGTAAGACAACAGCAGCCATGGCCGCAATGGGTGCATATTGCAAACCGCGCTGGGCCCAGTCGGGCAAGGTCCATTCTTCGCTTGAAAAGAAAAAGAAACTGCGCGTGAGAATGGTGACGCCCGTCAAACCTGCTATCACGGTCAAAGTCCAAAAATCGGTACCCTCAAGAAAGCTCATGAAGTGTGTCCTTCACGCGTTTTTTGGAAACGCTCCAGACTCATGCTTAAAATGACGGCCACACCAATGGCCATGACGATGTTGAATTTCAAAGGCAAGTGGTACGCCGCAATAGCGGTGGTAGCAGCCACACCTGCTGCAAAGATTCGCATGTGCGTGTTGGCCAGTGAACACAAGATGCCCACCAAACACAAGGTTCCCGCAAAGCCCAAGCCCCAAGAAGTCGGAATGATGTTGGCCAAAAAAATACCAGCAAAACTGGCAGAAATCCAACTCACCCACATCATGCAAGTGTTACCTGCCAGAGATGCTGCTTGTGCCAATTGATCTGCAGGGTCTTTGCTGGGATTTGCAAATCGCTGTGTGAACAACACATAACTGATATCGGCCGTGAGATAGCCGTGCACCATCCTTTCAAGGCGCGGCAAATGCATGAGGTATTGACGCAAATGCAAACTGAAAACCATGAAACGCAAGTTCACGCAAAAGCCTGTGGCCACAATCACCCAAGCAGGCGCGCCCACAGCGATCAACGGCAAGGCCGCCAATTGCGAACTACCCGCATACACAAACAGCGTCATGGCAATGGACTCAAACACACTCAAGCCAGAATTCACCATGGCCACGCCGGTCATTAAGCCCCACGCAGCAAGGCCTGGTGCTTGGGGTGCCGCGTCACGCACAGCCTCCATGAAGGCGGGATGACGGTAATTTTCAGCTTTGAAAAACATCGCCCGCCTGCCCTTTGAAACTTCGCACAAAGTCTGCTGCTGCTTGGCGTTTGCCACCCGCCTTTTGAAATTGCGTGAGACATAAAACACCTTCACCGCAAGCCACTCTCAGGCCTTCTTCTTGCACACTGAGCAAAGTTCCTGGTTCGTTGCGTTGAGAATTTTCAAGCGGCCATGACTCAGCGTGCGCTTGCCAGACCTTGATGACTTCGTCGCCCCATTGCCATGTCATACCTGGGAACGGGTCAAATGCTCGGACACGTTGAGCCAACACTTGCGCCGTTTGTGTCCAATCAATGCGCGCCTCAGCTTTTTCAATTTTGTGGGCGTAAGTCACACCCGCAAGCGGCTGCTTGAGAGGTTTGAAGTGGCCTGCTTGAGAGAGTGCATTCACAATCATTCGAGCGCCGATCACAGCCAACTTGTCTTGCAAACTGGCAGTGGTGTCATGAGGACTGATAGGGCACCTTTCTTCAAGCAACATGTCACCCGTATCAAGTCCTGCATCCATTTGCATGATGGTCACACCGGTTTGAGCATCTCCAGCCTCAATGGCGCGGT
Source organism: Comamonadaceae bacterium (assembly GCA_947464665.1). Lineage (GTDB taxonomy): Bacteria > Pseudomonadota > Gammaproteobacteria > Burkholderiales > Burkholderiaceae_C > Limnohabitans_A. The sequence continues at coordinate 8,863 of CANHXV010000027.1, read as the reverse complement.
GAATGGGTGCAGCACCTCGCCACCTGGGTAGCAGTGAGGCATGAATATTCAGACAGCCATAGCGCGGTGCATCCAGGACCCACTGCGGCAATATCAAGCCATAAGCTGCAACGACCATGACATCGGCTTGAGCGTTTGAAATGAAGGTTCGGGCCGCGTTTGCTTCATCAGGGTACTTGCCCTCCAATTTCAGGCTGTGCGGCTGAACGAGGGTCAGCCCCTTTGAAAGTGCAAACTGCTTCACGGCCGAAGCTTGCAGCTTCATGCCTCGACCTGCAGGCCTGTCGGGCTGCGTGAACACACCAACGACCTGATGTCCTTCCGCATGCAGTGCGGCCAATGCGCTGCGGGCAAATTCGGGCGTGCCCGCGAAAATCACGCGCATACAGATTCTTTCAATGTAAGTTTAAGCGTCTTCTTTTTGGGCTTTGAGCATTTTGGTCTTGATGCGATTGCGCTTTAACGGTGACAAGTATTCAACAAACACCTTGCCCATCAAGTGATCCAACTCGTGTTGTACGCAGACCGCCATCAAGCCTTCAGCTTCAAGCTCACGAACTTGGCCATGTTCATCGGCAGCTTTGACCTTCACATGCACCGCACGCTCTACGCCATCGTAAATGCCGGGCACTGACAAGCAACCTTCTTCGCCTTTGACGCGCTCTTCGCTGTACCAAGTAATTTCTGGGTTGATCAATACCGTGGCTTGGTTGCGTTCTTCAGAGGTGTCCATCACCACCAAGCGCTGGTGCACGTTGACTTGGGTTGCCGCCAAGCCAACGCCTTGTGCCTCGTACATGGTCTCAAGCATGTCTGCGACAAGCGTTCGCAACTTCTCGTCGAACACCGTGATAGGAGTTGCCACCTTGTGCAGGCGGGGGTCTGGGTAGCAAAGGATGTTTAAAAGTGCCATGGTGATTTATTCAGCAATACCTCTATTTTCGCCAATTTGAAGAAGCCTTGCCCAAGTGACGAATCGTACCCAAAATCGACCTTCCCCAATCCGCGGGGCACTGTTTAGGAAAAAAATGGTTTCGACTCGAGAAAGTCTAAAGGCCTGGCTGCGCTTGAGCCTCACACCCGGTGTAGGCAACGTCACAGCGCGCGCCTTGCTGCATAGGTTTGGCTTACCCGAAGCCATCTTTGAACAAAGCACTCGTGAACTGCAAACACTTGTAAGTGGCGCCATGTGTCAACAACTTCGCCTTGTTCCCCCCAGCTTAGACGTTGCTTTAGAGACCACCTGGGAGTGGCTCCAAACTCCGGCTCATCTCGGTACAACCAAGGTCGGGCACAAGCGAGTTCTCACCTTGGCCGATAAAGACTACCCCAGCAGCCTCATGCTCACCCCCGACCCGCCTTCTCTGCTGTATGTATTAGGGCAAACACAGTATCTGCGCTGTCTCAGTCCACCCTCCAACCAAGCGCCGCTTGCCATTGCCGTAGTTGGCAGCCGCAATCCAACCCCACAAGGCCGTTTGAATGCACACGACTTTGCCGTCCATCTGGCACAAGCTGGTCTCACGGTTGTGTCTGGCTTGGCCTTAGGCGTAGACACTGCGGCGCACCAAGGCGCCTTAAAAGGTGGTCACCCGCACTGTCCCTTGCACACCGTGGCGGTTGTGGGCACAGGTTTAGACCGCGTTTATCCGCATCAAAATCATGCTTTAGCCCTAGAGATTGCGGCGAATGGCTTGTTGATCAGCGAATACCCATTGAACACGCCGCCCATCACCTCTAATTTTCCACAACGCAATCGGCTGATCGCTGGCTTGTCGCAAGGCTGCCTGGTCGTCGAGGCCGCAGCGCGTTCTGGTTCTTTGATTACAGCCAAACAAGCCTTGGACTTGGGCAAAGAAGTGTTTGCCATACCGGGCTCGATTCACACCACCGTCTCAAAAGGGTGTCATGACCTCATCAAGCAAGGCGCCAAGCTGGTCGACTGCGCACAAGATATTTTGGAAGAGCTGAAAGACCTGCCCGAACTTGATGCGCACAATGCGGCGGCACCTGACTTATGGGCCCCATCTGAAGAGCCCGAGACCTTGACAGAAAGTGCACTGCATCACCCGTCTGCTTTGAAGGTGCTTGGCTATTTAGGACAAGACCCTGTGGGTCTAGATGAGTTACAACTGCGAAGTGGCTTGAGCACATCGCAGTTGCAAGCTGAATTGTTTCAATTGGAAATGAACGGAGCATTAGGCCGCTTACAAGGCGGCCTTTACCAAAAGCTCAGCCCACGTCGTTAAACATCTTTAAACCACGGCGCCCGAGTTCGGGTCGTCTGGATCTTCGTCTTTTTTCGGCGGGGCCTTGATCAAATCCTCACGACGAATACCCAACCACATGGCAATGGCCGCCGCCACAAACACAGACGAATAAATGCCAAACAAAATGCCAATGGTTAACGCCATGGCAAAGTAGTGCAAAGTTTCACCGCCAAACAGCAACATTGACAACACCATGATTTGCGTAGAACCGTGCGTGATGATGGTTCGGCTGATGGTGGAGGTGATGGCGTTGTCAATGATCTCAACCGTGTTCATTTTGCGATAACGCCGGAAGTTCTCGCGAATTCGGTCAAAAATCACCACCGATTCGTTCACCGAATAACCCAATACCGCCAACACCGCGGCCAACACCGCCAAGGAGAATTCCCACTGAAAGTAGGCAAAGAAGCCCAAAATAATAATCACGTCATGCAAGTTGGCAATGATGGCTGCGACAGAAAACTTCCATTCAAATCGCACTGCCAAATACAGCATGATGCCGATCACCACGAAAGCCAATGCCTTCAGGCCGTCAGTCGCCAACTCTTCACCCACTTGAGGACCCACAAATTCTGTACGTCGCATGGTAGCTTCTGCATTTTGCGCTTTCAAAGCTTCCATGAGCTTGTCACTTTGCTGCGCAGAGCTCACACCCTTTTGTGCAGGCAAACGAATCATCACGTCGCGCGCTGTGCCAAAGTTTTGCACTTGCACATCGGTGTAGCCTAAGCTTGAAACCACGCCACGCACCTGGTTGAGGTCGGCGGGTTGGCTGTAGCTCACCTCCATCACAGTGCCACCCGTGAATTCCACAGACAAATGCAGGCCGCGGCTGAACAAAAAGAACACTGCCAACAAGAAGGTGGCCAAGGAGATGGCGTTGAAAATCAACGCATTCTTCATGAACGGGATGTCTTTGCGGATTTTGAAAAATTCCATGATGCTGCTCCGCTTTATGCTTTTTCGTCGGTTGTTGCAGGCAGTGCAGAACCATCAGGTCGCCAGACCGTGCCGATAGATACCGTCTTGAGTTTCTTCTGGCGGCCATACCAAAGATTGACCAAGCCGCGCGAGAAAAACACCGCAGAGAACATGCTGGTCAAAATGCCCAAACAGTGCACCACGGCAAAGCCGCGCACAGGGCCAGAACCAAATGCCAACAAGGCCACACCGGCAATCAGGGTGGTGATGTTAGAGTCAAAAATGGTGGCCCAAGCACGGTCATAACCGGTGTGAATGGCGGCTTGAGGCGAAGCACCCAAACGCAACTCTTCACGCACACGCTCATTGATCAGTACGTTGGAGTCAATGGCCATGCCCAGTGCCAATGCCATCGCGGCCATTCCCGGCAAAGTCAAGGTGGCTTGCAACATGGAAAGCACAGCCACCAGCAGCAGCAAGTTAACGCCCAGTGCGATGCTAGAGAAAAGGCCAAACACCATGTAATAAATGCTCATGAAAGCAACAATCACCAAGAAGCCCCAAATGACGCTGTTGAAGCCTTTGGCAATGTTTTCAGCACCTAGGCTGGGGCCAATGGTGCGCTCTTCAATGATTTCCATCGGCGCGGCCAAGGAGCCTGCGCGCAATAGCAGCGCCGTATCGTTGGCTTCGCTGGTGGTCATGCGGCCAGAAATTTGAACGCGGCCGCCACCAATTTCAGACCGGATGACAGGCGCTGTGACCACTTCGCCTTTGCCCTTTTCAAACAATAAAATGGCCATGCGTTTGCCCACGTTTTCACGCGTCACGTCTTTAAAGATGCGCGCGCCTTTGCCATCTAATGACAAATTCACGACGGGTTCTTGTGTTTGGCCGTCAAATCCAGGCTGTGCATCGGTCAGGTTGTCGCCTGTCAGGATGACTTGCTTTTTCACAATCACCGGTTGACCGTTGCGCTCCAAATAACGCTCAGAGCCAAAGGGCACAAGGCCATTGGTTTGCTCTGCAGAACGAGCCTCGCTGCTTTCATCGACCAAGCGCACTTCCAAGGTGGCCGTGCGGCCCAAAATGTCCTTGGCCTTGGCTGTGTCTTGCACGCCTGGCAGTTGCACCACAATGCGGTCAAGGCCTTGCTGCTGAATGACAGGTTCAGCCACGCCCAACTCATTGATACGGTTGTGCAAGGTGGTGATGTTTTGCTTCAAGGCCTGTTCTTGCACGCGGCGTGCCGCTTCGGGTTTGATGGTGGCCGTGATTTTGAATTCTCCGCCTTCGGGGGTATCAGCAGCTTGCAAGTCGGCGAACTGATCGGCCAAGACGCGGCGTGCGGCTTCCAATTGCGCTTGATCGCGCACCTTGATTTCAATGCCAGCGCCGTTGCGCGTGATGCCACCATGGCGCACATCTTTTTCACGCAATGTGGTGCGAATGTCGCCTGCCAATGAATCGATTTTTTGCGTCAATGCGGCTTTCATGTCCACTTGCAACATGAAGTGAACACCACCGCGCAAGTCCAAGCCCAAGTACATGGGCGAAGCGTGCAAAGCGGTCAACCATGCAGGAGATCGCGACAACAAATTCAAAGCCACCACATAGCCGTTTTCTGCGCCTTCTGGAATCAAGGCTTTTTGAATTGCGTCTTTGGCTTTAAGTTGTTGCTCCGTGGTGTCAAAACGCGCTTTGATGGAGGTGCCTTCTAGGGTGACCGCTGCAGACGGCACGTTGGCAGACTTGAGAGCGTCTTCCACACGCGCCAAGGTGGCGGCATCCACCTTCGAGCTCATCTTGGAAGACGACACCTGAACAGCCGGCGCTTCACCAAAAAAGTTAGGCAAGGTGTAGACCACGCCCAACAACAAAGCGATCACAATGATCGCAAATTTCCACACCGGATAACGGTTCATGATGGCGGCCGCCTCAAAGAAGAGAAAAGAGCAACAGGCATGCCCAAGCGCAAGGCGCTTGGTTCATGTGGCGTTTACTTGATAGAACCTTTAGGCAAAACTTGAATGACGGCCGAGCGTTGCATTTGAACTTCTACACCATTGGCAATTTCAATGCTCAGGTAACCGTCACCCAATTTGCTCACTTTTCCCAAGAAGCCGCCAGCCGTGACGATTTCATCGCCTTTTGCAAGGGCGTCAATCATGGTTTTGTGCTCTTTTTGCTTTTTCATTTGGGGACGAATCATGACGAAATACAGCACCACAAACATCAAGAGCAAGGGCAACATGCTCATCAAAGAAGATTGCAAGTCGCCACCCGATGCGGCAGCGGCTGGGGCGGTTTGGGCAAATGCGGATGAAATAAACATCGACGAACTCCACGAATAAAAAAACAGTAATCCCCCAAAAATCGGCTTTGAACCGGTTTTTAGGCCAACTCCCGATTGTATGCGGGCTATGATGGCGCCCAAAGACCTTGTCCAACTCGGGAGACGACCATGACCGGCCATTCTCATGACCACGATCACGACCATTCCACCTTGACTGAATTGGACGTCAGAGTTCGAGCCCTAGAAACCCTGCTGACCCAAAAAGGCTACATCGACCCAGCCGCCATCGACCGCATCATTGAGACCTACGAAAAAGAAGTAGGCCCTCACAACGGCGCGCAAGTCGTGGCCAAGGCCTGGACTGAGCCCGACTTCAAAGCTTGGTTGCTTCAGGATGCCACCGCCGCCATCGCCTCTTTAGGCTTTACGGGCCGCCAAGGAGAGCATATGGTGGCCGTCGAAAACACCCCCGAACTGCACAACATGGTGGTTTGCACTCTGTGCAGCTGTTACCCCTGGCCCGTTTTAGGCTTACCGCCCGTTTGGTACAAAAGTGCCGCCTACCGTTCACGCGCTGTTCTTGAGCCGCGCAAAGTCTTGGCCGACTTTGGCGTGTCCTTGCCGGAAAGCGCCCGCATTCGCGTTTGGGACTCCACCGCCGAAGTTCGCTATTTGGTCTTGCCCAAACGCCCCACGGGCACAGACCACTTGTCGCAAACTGAGCTTGCGGCTTTGGTCACGCGCGACGCCATGATTGGGACGGCACTGGTATGAATGGCGTTCACGACATGGGCGGCCAACAAGGTTTTGGCCCCGTTCTCACAGAAAAAGCTGAACCCTTGTTTCACGCAGACTGGGAAAGTCGGGCCATGGCCATGACCGTGGCCATGGGCGCCTGCGGGCAATGGAACATTGACCTGAGCCGCTCAGCCCGGGAGTCCTTGCCACCCGCCGTTTATTTGTCCAGCACCTATTATGAAATTTGGATTCGGGCGCTGGAAAAACTCTTGTTGGAGCGCAGCATGGTGACGCAGGCAGAGCTTGCCGCAGGTCAGTTGATCGCGCCGCCAGTCAAAGTGAACAAAGTGTTAAACCGCGGCAACGTAGACGCCGCCTTGAAAGCAGGCAGTCCCACTGAGCGCCCCATTGCTCAGCCCGCCCTGTTCAGGGTGGGCCAAAAAGTACGCGCCCTCAATATGCATCCGCAAGGGCATACCCGATTACCGCGGTATGTTCGCGGCCATGTGGGCACCATTGTCAGCTTGCATGGTGCTCATGTGATGCCTGACCGACACACACTTCGCACATCGCCACCTTTCAACGAAGAGGTTGAGTGGCTCTACACCGTGGTCTTTGACGGTCCCACCTTGTGGGGTGTAGGCACTGACCCTCGTGTGGAGGTGACAGTGGACGCCTGGGAATCTTATTTAGAAGCTGCCGCCTGACATCTTCACAAGTAATTCAATGCAAAAAACACAACTGAGACTTGAAGACATTGCCCAACAGTGCGGCGGTGAAATGCCTTTGCCCTTGCAAGGAGCCAATGGCGCAGTCTTTTCAGAACCTTGGCAAGCACATGCGTTTGCCATGGTGCTGCAATTGCACGAAAAGGGTTTGTTCACTTGGCCGGAATGGGCCGCGGCATTGACGGAAGAAATTCTCAAGGCGCAGATTGCTGGCGATGCAGATACCGGTGCCACTTATTACAAGCACTGGCTCAATGCCTTGGAGGTCATGGTGCTGGCCAAACAATTAGGCACAGCCGATCAAATTCATGATTTAGAGCACGCTTGGGAAGCTGCTGCAGCTAGGACACCGCACGGACAGCCCATCGTCTTAGAAACTTAAGGCTCTGGTGTGCCGGTGTCTAACTGTCCCAAGACCAATTGACGTCTTGCTTGTTCGGCCAAGGCTTGGTACTTGCGTTTGAACACGTCCAAGCTTTCCTCTTCTAACTCTTCTAAATCCAACAAGGCATTGTGCGCACCATGTGTTGCTCGAATAAGTTCATCAAGCTTCACTTGGATGGCCTCAGTGTCTCGATTCTGTGTGTTTTGTATCAAGAAGACCATTAAAAAAGTAATGATGGTGGTGCCCGTGTTGATCACCAACTGCCAAGTATCACTGAATGCAAACAAAGGGCCTGTAATGATCCAAATCGCTATGACGCCCACCGCCATTGAGAAAGTGCGCGGCTTGCCACACACATGCGCAACTTTTTTGGCGAAATTGGCATAAGCATTGTTTTGAAACATGGAAGACTTCTTTCGAAAAACAAACACACCGATATGATGCGCCCATTATTAGGAAAATAAAAACTTGAAATTTCCATTTCTTCCCGTTGCCGCCCTGATGGTCAGTTTGATCACCCTGTGTGCTGGCACATCTTTGGCCAAAGGCTTGTTTCCCTTTGTAGGTGCCGAGGGCACCACCACCTACCGCTTGGTGTTTTCCACGCTCTTGCTGATGGCCTTTTGGCGCCCTTGGCGCCGAGCTTGGACTTGGGCCGATGTGCCCATCTTGGTGTTGTTTGGCGCCACATTGGGCCTGATGAACTTGCTTTTTTACAACGCCATCAAAACGGTGCCATTTGGTTTAGCCATCGCCGTTGAATTCACAGGGCCCTTAGCCGTCGCTTTGTGGTCTTCCAAAAAACCGCTCGACTTTGTGTGGATTTTTTTAGCCGTTGCCGGCATGGGCCTGATCTTGCCACTTGGCAACACGATGGGGGCTGACATGCAGGCTGCTCCAATCGATCCTGTTGGAATTGCTTATGCCTTAGGCGCTGGCGCTTGCTGGGCCGTCTACATTGTTGTCGGCCAACGCGTGGCCGATCGCATTGGGGCATTTGCCACGCCCATGGGCATGTTGGTGGCAGCTTTGCTGGTCACCCCTGTCGGCATCAGTGTGGCGGGCAGTTCATTGTTGAACCCAGAGTGGATGTTGGCTGGCTTAGGCATTGCCTTGCTGTCGAGTGCTATTCCGTACAGCTTGGAAATGTATTCACTCAAATACTTGCCCAAACAAACCTTCAGCATCTTGCTCAGTCTAGAGCCCGCCGTAGGTGCATTGGCGGGATGGCTGGTTCTTTCAGAACAACTCAGCACTCAGCAACTGTGTGCCATCGGCTTGATCATGGCCGCTTCGATGGGAAGCGCCATGACCGCGGGTCAGCGCAAGATCGCTGATTGATTCCAGGAATCAAATGTCGATGTTGCCCGCGCGCAATGCGTTGCTTTCAATGAAGTGACGACGTGGCTCGACCTCGTCGCCCATCAGCATGGTGAACACGCGATCGGCTTCAATGGCGTCGTCAATTTGCACGCGAAGCAAACGACGAACCGTGGGGTCCATGGTGGTTTCCCATAACTGCGCG